>CACDEI010000034.1 GCA_902551695.1 uncultured Pseudomonadota bacterium | reverse complement strand
AGAGGCAGATGTTGGTTTTGAAGTGGTAAAGAATTTTATAGATGATGTTTCAAAAAAAGCCCAAGGGCACCAGGTCATAGGGAGTCTTTCACCTTCGGAAGCATTTGTAGGGATTGTGCGCGATGAATTAGTTGAGTTAATGGGTGCTGGTTCTACTGAAATATCCATTTCATCCCAACCTCCTGCCGTTATTTTGATGGCGGGTTTACAGGGCGTAGGAAAAACAACGACGGCTGCTAAGCTTGGCTATTATTTAAAAAGTAAAAAAAATAAGAAAGTAGGTGTAGTTAGCTGTGATATTCATCGGCCAGCAGCTATTGAGCAATTAAAGATCATTGCCGAACAAGCTGGTTTAGAGGTGGTTTCTACTGAAGGGGCATCTTCTGCGGAAGACAGAGCTCGGCAAGCTCTCGAGATAGCTAGGCGGGAGTTCTTGGAGGTGTTGATCGTCGATACGGCTGGAAGGACTAGTGTAGATAATGCCATGATGAAAGAGCTCTCCCAAATACACAACATGATAAGTCCCATCGAAAGTATTTTTGTTGTCGATAGCATGATGGGTCAGGATGCAGTGGTTAGCGCTTCAGAATTCGGGAAAGCGGTTCCCTTGACGGGAATTATCCTTTCAAAGACAGATGGTGATGCTCGAGCCGGTAGCGCCCTGTCTGCGCTTAAAATCACAGGAGCACCTATTAAGTTCATGGGCACCGGCGAAAAACCTGGTGACTTGGAAGTATTTCACCCTGAGAGAATCGCTTCGAGGATCTTAGGAATGGGAGACGTATTGTCCTTAATTGAAGAAGTCGAGGATAAGGTTGACAGGGAAAAAGCAAAAAAATTGGCGAGGAAAGTCCAACGAGGAAAAGGCTTCGGGCTCGAGGATTTTAAGGAGCAATTAACGCAACTGGAGAATCTCGGTGGTATGGAAGGTGTCTTATCCAAAATGCCAGGTATGGCTCAAAATCAGGCAATAACTTCAAAAATCAATAGTGCTGTGGATGTAGTGGCAATTACCGCCATGATTGACTCAATGACTTCCAAGGAAAAAACTTTTCCGAGCGTTATTAAAGCATCCAGAAAGAGACGAATAGCGTCGGGTTCTGGTCGGTCGATTCAGGATTTAAATCGCTTGCTCAAACAGTTTTCGCAGATGCAAAAAATGATGAAAAAAATGAGTGGCAAAGGCGGAATGCAAAAAATGATGGGTATGCTAGGGAAGTTGCAATAAGGCTTCCAAAAGGTACGTCAGAAATCTTCCCGTCTAAGAGACAACGTAACGCTTGCTAAAAGTAACAGCGCAAACCAAGCGGCAGACCAATCTGCAATAGAGCCTCCTAGAAATACCCAATCTACTTTAGCGCAGTCAGTCCCGCCTAGGTAGATTTTGTAAAAAATCTGATCCCAGGGTAGGGTTTCGATTAAGAAATTTAAACTGGGTATGCACTCTAGTGACTCTTGAGTTGAAAAACGTTGTAGCCAAATTTGGCGGCTGGCAAGTACGATTCCAAGGCTGGAGAATAGTGTCAAGACTAGGCTTATTACTAGTTGGGAGGCCCGAGACTTTATTAATACCAGTCCGGCTGCTGCAAAAAAAATTAAGAAGAAGTAACAGTATCTTTGCATTATGCAAAGCAAACAGGGCGAAAGCCCTTCCGCGAACTCTAGATAGTACCCAAAAGAGAGCAATGCTCCCGAGACACTGCCAATAGATAGTAGAAGGTGATGAGGTCGACCGAATTTCATAGGATGGAGTGTATATGACTCGTGATTCTGTCTTCAAGCCAATAATGTAGGTTGCCATTCTTTAAAGCACCTACAAAACCAACATGCCCCCCATAACTACTTAATTCCAAAGTAGTGGAGTCGCTCAGTCTGTCTATTGAGGGAACGGCTTCTGGCGGTAGAAATGGATCGTCGAGAGCATGAATAATTAGCGTATTGGTGCCTATTTCTGGGAGGATATCGATACAGCTTGTTTTCCTATAATAATCTTCTACCCCTGAAAAACCATGTAAAGGAGCCGTAATAGCATCATCGAAAAGTCTAAAGGATTTAAGAGAATTAATATCTTTTATGGGCAGAAATGAACCAAGGGCTTTTGTTTTTTCCAAGAGCTTTAGCCGCATGCTTCTTAGAAGATAGTTTTGGTAGCATCTGGAAAAGCCCCGGGACAAATAGTCACTGCTAGCAGATAAATCAAAAGGTACTGATACCGCTACCGCCGTTTGTAGTAAATTAGGTTGTGTTAAACCAAGCCATCTCAGTAAGACATTTCCACCTAGGCTATAACCAACTATGGCGGCAGGGAATTCGGAGATTTTTTTACTAATGAACTGAATGGCAGATTCAAGATCGTCTATGTCTCCCGCATGGTAGCTTCGTGGGAGTCGATTAACTTTCCTACCACATCCTCTTGAATGAACTAGCACACCTTGGAGATTTTGGTGATAGAGTGTTCTCATTAGACACGCTGCATAAGTGGAGGTATAAAAATTCCCTTCCAAACCTGGTAGAATAACCACTGTTGGACGATTGGGATTTTTCATCCAGACTAGCTCTAAGAAGTCTCCGTCATCTAGTTCTAGTTGTTCCCATTCTATGCTTTTTGTCACTGGTTTTCTTCTGAACTTTGCGGCCCATATTGTTTGTAGATGAGGTCCGCGCAAAAGAAAAAACGGTGCAAAATCACTTTTTGAGATTAGACCCACGAATAGGTGCTCGTTTGATCTTTAGGAATTGATAGCCACTAGCTTGTCAGAGTTGTCATTACAATAGCAGAGTTCCGTTGCGGAAATGTCTAACACACTCTGGACTACGCACAGTGCATCAGGTTTTAAGGTCACTCGTAACACCGTACCAATCTTTTTGCCAGCTCCATTGGTCACGATGTCACCTGCTTTAGGCGGGGAGGCTAAGGGTTGTGCACTCTGGAGAATCCTAAGTCTTCTTTTAACATTACCTCTATATTTTACTCTCGCGATGATTTCTTGGCCTGGGAAGCATCCTTTTTCAAAGCTGAGGCCATTTCCAGTATCAAGATTAAGTTCCTGAGGTAAAAATTTCTCGGAAAGTTGTAGATTGAGCTTTGGAATGCTTTGGTTGATCTCAAATAACGTTCCAGTTGCTTGAGCTACTGGGACCTCTGTAGCACTTTGCCAATTTTTCCGAGTATCAGATACGGACCCGAGGTGCCACTTAGCTTCGTGGTTGTTCGATTTTCCTGTTAAAAATATGAGTGTTGATTCGGAGACGTCTTTAAAAACCACGTCAGAGTTGAGCACATAAATTCTAATTTGAGATAGGAACTTCTCAGCCAAATCGCCAGGAATCGCGAGATAAATGACCCCCTTGAGCTTGATAATATTGAGAAGATGCTTCACGCGGCCGTTCGGAGCGCACCAGGATGTAAGTAATGTTTTATTTTCTTCTATTTTGCTTACATCGCAGGTGACTTGTGACTGAAGGAACCGTTCAACATCCTTGCCGGTTGTTGCTACGAGGGAAGTGTTGAGCAAGGGGTATTTAAAGCCTTTCTTGGAAAAGTCCTTCTTTTCATAAGAGCGTTCTATTTGATTTCTAGTGTCAGCTTTCTCATCTTGTAGATAAAGGGCTTTTTCTGGTGTATTGAGGACTTCATCCCATTTCCCCAAATGGCTATTCACTTCAGAGAGCCGATAGCTAGTACCAGGTCGTGGAGCTCCTTCTTTTCGGGTTTTGACCGACCGGTAAACCATTCATATAGAATAGGATCTTGTACTTCCAAAAGCTCTGAAAATGACCTGCGTGTTTCCACAACCATGGTATCAGCATTTGCTAATAGATATGATTCAAGTAGGACGTCGAGTTCCTTCATCCCCCTCCTGCAGCGCCACTTGAGACGGTTTACATTGATTTCTTTCAATTTGTCTCCAGGCTTCGTGAAGCCATCATCTTTTTAATTTCTGCAATCGCTTTTGCAGGATTTAGCCCTTTAGGACATGTTTTTGCGCAGTTCATAATGGTATGACAACGGTATAATTTGAAGGGATCCTCCAGTGCATCTAGGCGCTCCTCTGTGGATTCGTCTCTACTGTCGGCAAGCCATCTGTAGGATTGGAGAAGAGCTGCAGGGCCTAGGTACCGGTCGCTATTCCACCAATAGCTAGGACAACTAGTCGAACAACAGGCGCAAAGGATGCACTCGTAAAGACCGTCAATTTTTTCTCGCTCCGCTTTCGACTGTAGTCTTTCTTTTTCAGCAGGTGGTGGAGTCTCTGATTGTAGCCAAGGCTTAATCGAGGCGTATTGATCGTAGAAGTGCTTGAGGTCCGGCACCAGGTCTTTAGCTACTTTCATGTGTGGCAGGGGATATATTTTGACCGCTTTTTTGACAGATTGAATAGACTTTGTGCACGCCAAAGTGTTGGTTCCGTCAATATTCATCGCACAGGAGCCACAGATTCCTTCTCTGCAGGAACGCCTGAAAGTGAGAGTAGGATCGATCTCATTTTTTATGTAAATTATTGCATCCAAAACCATTGGACCACACTTGTCTAAGTCGATTATATACTTATCGACTTTTGGGAGTTCCTTAGCATCAGGATCCCATCGGTAAATGGAGAACACCTTGTTGTTTCCACCTTTTGTGGAAAAGTCATAAGTCTTTCCTTCGACAATCTTTGAGTTTTTCGGTAGTGTAAATTCAGCCATCAATCATTGCCCTATTGTAGTAACCTGTATTTGCGATTAACTAGTATACTCTCTTTTTCGGAGGTACAACCTCTACCTCGTCAGTTAGAGTGTACATGTGTACTGGTCTATAGTCGAAATCTACGCTGTTATCTTTGTTCAACCACGTCATGGTATGTTTCATCCAGTTTTCATCATCCCTGTCTGGAAAGTCTTCTCTAGCGTGGGCGCCCCTACTTTCAGTCCTATTCTCGGCTGCGAACATACTAGTTACGGAGTTTCCCAACAGATTATCGAGTTCTAAAGTTTCGACCAGATCAGTATTCCAAATTAGCGATCGATCAGCGACTTTTACGTCTTTAAACCTGTTGGCGATGTCCACTATTTTGTTTCTTCCTTCCAGTAAGTTATCTCCTGTTCTGAAAACTGCTGCATGTGTTTGCATAGCACGTTGCATTTCCATCCTGAGTTTAGCTGTGCTCTCAGATCCATTGGCATGCCTAAGGCGATCAAGCCGGTGGATAATCTTGTCAGTGCTTTCTTTTTCTAAATCGCAGTGTTTAGTCTCTGGTTTTATAAGTTCAGCGCATCGCTTAGCACAGGCTCTTCCGAATACGACTATATCCAATAGAGAATTTGACCCCAATCGGTTGGCACCGTGCACTGAGACACACGCGGCTTCTCCGATCGCCATCAGACCAGGAACCACTGAGTCCGGATTATCGTCCTTGATTGTTACCACTTCTCCATGGTAATTCGTTGGTATTCCGCCCATGTTGTAATGTACTGTAGGTAGGACTGGGATGGGCTCCTTAGTGACGTCAACCCCTGCAAAAATTTCCGCTGATTCAGCAATTCCTGGTAGTCGTTCATTAATCACCTCCGGCCCCAGGTGCTCTAAGTGTAGGTGGATGTGATCATTTAACTCACCCACACCACGACCTTCCTGGATCTCCATGGTCATCGACCTAGAGACTACATCTCTCGATGCGAGATCTTTTGCATTAGGTGCATATCTTTCCATGAATCTCTCGCCATCAGAGTTAGTTAGATAGCCTCCCTCTCCCCTTACACCTTCGGTGATAAGGCAGCCCGCTCCGTAGATTCCGGTTGGGTGAAATTGCGTGAATTCCATATCTTGTAGGGGAAGTCCTGCCCGAAGAACCATGCCGTTTCCGTCACCAGTGCAGGTGTGGGCGGATGTAGCTGAAAAATAGCTTCTACCGTAGCCTCCCGTCGCCATAATGACTTGGTGAGCACGAAAAAGATGTAGGGTCCCGTCTTCCAAGTTCCAAGCAATAACCCCACGACAGACACCATCATTATCCATCACTAGGTCGATAGCAAAGTACTCTATCAAAAATTCAGCATTGTGTTTTAGAGATTGTTGATAGAGGGTGTGCAATATTGCGTGACCAGTTCGATCAGCTGCAGCACATGTACGCTGGGCAATTCCTTCTCCGTAGTTGGTAGTCATTCCCCCAAACGGTCTCTGGTAGATTTCCCCGTTATCCGTCCGAGAGAAGGGAACGCCGTAATGTTCAAGCTCGATAACAGCAGGAATAGCTTCCTTACACATGTACTCTATGGCGTCTTGGTCACCTAGCCAGTCTGAACCTTTGATGGTGTCGTACATGTGCCAACGCCAATTGTCATCGCCCATGTTTCCCAGCGCAGCACTCATCCCGCCTTGTGCTGCAACGGTATGGCTGCGAGTTGGAAACACTTTGGTAATACAAGCTGTTGTTAGCCCCTCGGCTGCTAGGCCAAAAGTCGCTCGAAGTCCAGCCCCACCGGCCCCGACGACTATTACGTCATGCTCATGCTGTATCAAATCATATTCCGCAGTCATAGAAACTCCTGTTCAAAGTATGCCGAAAGTTATGGAAAAAATGGAAAGTACTCCCGCTAGCGCTCCCGCTAAAGCTCCTGTATTTAGGGCAGTTAAAAGGACCAATTTAAACCCCCTAGTATGAATGTAATCTTCGATTACTACCTGGACTCCTAGTTTGGCATGGTAGAAAATCCCGCAAATTAGAAGGACCATTAACATTGTTACGAATGGGGAGCTTATCCAGGTCACTACTGTTTCATGATCTGATCTAAGGTGACCAACCAGAGAGGCCATGAACCACAATGAGAGTGGGATAATACATATGGCTGTAAGGCGTTGGTGCCACCAGTGCCCTAAAGCGCCTTTTAAAAAACTTAATCCTAAGAAGTTTATTATTTTCATCCCATCACCTCAACTATGACCTCAAAAAACGCGTAAATCCAAGTGGCAGATGTTAATGCTACAGTGGACCCTATAACGGCATAACCGCTTCTATAGGCAGTGGATAGCTCGAAACCGACCCCCATGTCCCAAAATAAGTGGCGAATACCATTAGAAAGGTGATAATAAAAAGCCCCTGTCCAGAGTAGTAGTACTGGAAGCATGAGCGGATGCCGCAGAAAACTCATAGTCATTTCATATTGACTTGGCCCCAGGGCAATTGAACCAAGCCATACCACCAAGGCTAACAAACCTGCTGTTCCTAAAAATATTCCAGATGCTCGGTGACTAATAGATAGTACTGAGGTTAATTGCGGTCGATAAATTTGTAAGTGTGGTGATAAAGGTTTGCTCTCCATTATTAAGCCTCTTTTGCCAAGTTAGTGCTTTGCTATCGTCAGAAGTCTATGCACCGGCCTTTTTTTTCCCAGTCTCCATAGCGAGTGGGCTCCAAACCTTTTGGTCCGCCAATCTCCTTCTTTTCTCTTTGAATTTTAGAGTCTTTAGGCTCTGAATAGACGGCCTTCACCTTAATATTTTCTAATTTCTTTTTCATCGCTTAGGCTCCTTAAATCTTCTATATTATAGCACGGAATTTCACTAGTCTTCCTACGAAAATCCCAAAGGGTTGGTTTAAGATTTCCCTTAAATATGACAGATTTCTTACTGTTCGACTGGGTTATTTCATTGTAACCAAAATTCCAACTCGTAAGGGCTTTCTATAAAGCCATTTGAATCCCATGTTTTTGCTGTTTTGTAATCTGTAAGGTATCCATAACCCGCTGTGACAACTTGCATACCAGCTGCTTTGGATGCTTGAACATCGGTGATGGCATCACCTGTATACAAGCATTTTTTTGGGGGTAATCCTAGATAGTTAGCCCCCTCCAGAAGGGGCGCAGGGTGGGGCTTGTTTTGTTTTAATGTGTCACCGCAGACCACACATTTCGCCCTTAAATTCCATCCAAAATGCTCTACTAAGGGAATTGTGAAGCTGCTGAGCTTGCTCGTTACGATGCCCCATGGTCGTTTCGATTGTTCAATTTTGATAAGTATTTCCTCTATGCCAGGAAAAGGTCTTGTGTTTTGAAAAAGATTCAATCGGTAGTAATCTAAAAACTCTAATTTCAGTGAATTGAACTCCGGTGCACTGCTGTCAATTCCGAGAGCTAGTTGAATTAGACCATTGCTTCCATCTGAGATCGCACCTCGGATATCATTTTGAACGAGCTCTGGCTTGTAGTTTTTCCTTAAAAGATGATTTAAGGCAGCGAGAAGATCAGGGGCTGTGTCCAGAAGGGTGCCATCCAAATCAAATAAAAATCCTTGAAAACGTTTAGACGCCGGCACCAATTTTCATACCGCCGAAAAAGAACATATATAGTTGATTAGAGGAAATTTGCTTAACCTTGCTTTCCTAGTAAATGGGTTATAGCTTAGACCCTTCATGTCTAGGCCTATAAACCCGACTGCGCGACAGCAAGCTGATAATTCAGATGGTTTAATGAATTTATTGTAGTCATGAGTTCCCTTTGGGACTATCTTGAGTAAGTCCTCCGCAGCTAGCACGCCAAATAGGTATGACCAGAGGGAACGATTCAAGGTCGATATGAAAAGGATTCCCTCGCTTTTTAGAAGTTTTGCGCAACCAGAAAGAAGCTCATAAATATCATCCACGTGTTCAACCAATTCCATGCATAACACGACATCGTATTTACCACTTTCTTTTTTAGCTAAGTCTGAGACCGAGCTTGATTCGTAGCGAATCTCAAGATTTTCTAAAGCTGCGTGATGACGCGCAATTTGGACAAGTTCCTTCGATGTATCTATTCCCACAACGGATGCACCTGCTTTGGCTACTGACTCTGACAAAATTCCTCCTCCACAACCAATGTCAGCCACAATTGCGTTTTTTAACTCCACTTTTTTTTCCAAATACTTGAGCCTGACCGGATTTAAATCATGGAGAGTCTTCATAGGTCCATCTTTGTCCCACCAATCATTTGCTAGGCTATTAAACAATTTCTGGTTATCATCCTCATTTGATTTCGGCATTTTTTTAACCTTTTCTGACGAAGAGTGGAGTCTTTTCAAAACCCCCAGAGAAAATATTTTGGAAAACAGGTAAAATTGGGGTTTTATTAATTTAATAATAGTTGGCCTTATGAGTGCAAGAACTTTATACGATAAGTTGTGGGACGCCCATGTGGTGCGTTATCTCAGCGATGATACCGCATTGATTTACATCGATAGACATTTGATACATGAGGTAACGTCGCCTCAAGCCTTTGAGGGGTTGGAATTAGCTGGTCGTAATATCTGGCGAAAAAGTTCCTTAAAAGCTGTTTCTGATCACAATGTTCCTACCGTGAACTTGAACCACATATCTGATCCGATTGCGAAAACTCAATTACGGACTCTTGACCAAAATTGCGAAAAACACGACCTAATCCATTTTAAGATGGGGGATGCAGAGCAGGGTATTGTTCATGTGAGTGGCCCGGAGCAGGGTTGGTGTTTGCCAGGCATGACTATTGTATGTGGAGATTCTCATACGGCAACAAATGGCGCTTTAGCTGCCATGGCCTTCGGAATTGGCACCTCTGAAATAGAACATGTTATGGCTACCCAATGCTTGGTTCAGCAAAAGGCAAAAAACATGCGAATAAACGTAGTTAATCAGCTACCGAATGGAGTAACAGCCAAAGATCTAATATTGCATGTGATAAGTGTGATCGGAACTGCTGGGGCTACTGGGTACGCGATTGAATATACGGGCCCCTCCATTGAAAAATTAACGATGGAAGAAAGAATGACGGTTTGCAATATGTCAATCGAAGCGGGAGGACGAATTGGCCTGGTAGCTTTTGATGCTATCACTAGTCAATATGTGAAAGGTAAGCCTTTTTCCCCACGTGGAGACGAATGGGAATCTGCTGCCTTACAATGGAAGGATTTAGTTTCTGATCCTAATAGTGAATTTGAAAAAGAGATAGAATTTGATGCTTCAAAAATTGAACCTCAAGTTTCATGGGGTACCTCTCCTGAAATGGTAGTAGGGGTTTCAGGGCGAGTTCCGGATCCTAAGGAAGTTGATGTCAAGAGCAAGATGGTCGGCATGGAAAATGCTCTTAGATATATGGATTTGGTTCCAGGGCAGAAAATTGAGGATATTGGTATAGACAAGGTTTTTATAGGTTCATGTACCAATTCCAGAATCGAAGATTTGAGGTCTGCCTGTGAGATCATCAAAGGTAGAAAAAAGTCTGATGACGTGCAAATCGCCATGGTCGTCCCGGGCTCTGGCTTGGTCAAGCGACAAGCTGAGGCTGAAGGATTAGATAAAATATTTCTAGAAGCGGGCTTTGAGTGGAGGGAGCCTGGGTGCTCAATGTGCCTTGGGATGAATGACGATCAGCTTAACTCGGGGGAACGGTGTGCAAGTACCTCGAATAGAAATTTTGAGGGAAGGCAGGGGCGGGGAGGTCGCACCCATTTGGTAAGCCCAGCTATGGCGGCTGCGGCTGCTATAACCGGCCACTTTATCGATTGCCGAAAACTATAGCATCATGAAAAAATTTGAGACATTCAAAGGGATAGTGGCTCCTATAGATCGACCTAATGTGGATACTGACGCAATTATCCCAAAACAATTTCTAAAGTCTATTAAGCGGACAGGATTTGGAGATAACCTATTCGATGAGTGGCGATATCTCGACAAAGGAGAGCCTGGTCAAAATCCAGCCGATAGAAAAAAGAATGGAGATTTTGTATTAAATAAAAACCGATATCATTCGGCCAGCATCCTTTTGTGTAGGGAGAATTTTGGATGCGGTTCTTCTCGCGAGCATGCCCCTTGGGCTTTAAGAGATTTTGGAATACGGGCTCTTATTGCCCCAAGTTACGCTGACATTTTTTTCAATAACACCTGTAAAAATGGTTTACTGCCTGTAATTTTGGATGAAGCTAAGGTTCAAAACCTTTTTGAACTGACGGAGTCAACCGAAGGTTTTGAGCTTTGTATCAATTTAAAAGATATGATAGTCACTCTCCCGAATGATGAGGAGTATCCTTTTGAATTTGACCAAGATTTGCGTAACCGATTACTTCAGGGTTTAGATGATATTGCTCTTACCTTGCAATATTCGGAAGACATAAGGAATTATGAGAAGCACAATCAAAGCATCTCCCCTTGGCGTTTCAATTGAGGGTTATTAAATTTTTTTTGCAGTAAAATTACATCTCTTCAGCAATTTTTCTCAATTTAAATTTTTGTATTTTTCCCGTGGATGTTTTCGGTAGTTCAGTGAATACCACGGTCTTTGGGGATTTAAAGTGCGCTATAGTATCTCTACAATAGTCTATCACCTCTTTTTCTGTGAGGGGCGCAGATGGATCCTTCTTTGTGACAAAAGCGCAGGGAGTCTCTCCCCATTTAACATCCGGTCTAGCAACTACTGCAGCTTCTAATATTTCAGGATGCTTATAAAGGGCTTCTTCAACCTCAATGGATGAAATATTTTCTCCACCGGATATAATTATGTCTTTCGATCGGTCTTTGATTTGAACATAGCCATCTGGGTGCATAACGGCTAAGTCGCCAGAATGAAAATAACCGCCTGCCAATGCTTCGGCTGTTGCTTGCGGATTCTTTAGATAGCCTTTCATGACGACGTTTCCCTTGAACATAATTTCGCCGATTGTCTCGCCATCTCTTGGGACCGGGCGCATGGTTCCTGGATCCATTACTTCTAAATCCTCTAACACTTGAAATCTGACACCTTGCCGTATTAGTTTTTGAGCGTAATCGTCCTCATTTAAGGAGGACCAGTCTTCTTGGGGGGCATTGAAAACCGCCGGTCCATAAGTCTCGGTGAGCCCATAGGTATGTGTGATATGAAAACCCTGGGACTCTATGGCTTTTAAGACAGCTGCAGGGGGGGCAGCGCCTGCCGTCATTACTTCTACCACCTTTTTCATTGGCTGCTTCTCGGAGTCGGAGGCGTTTGCTATAAAGTTCAGCACTATGGGAGCGCCACAAAAATGAGTAACATCGTTTTGACTTATTGAGTCGTAGATATCTTTCGCATTTATGTTTCTTAAGCAGATGTTCGTGCCTGCTAAGGCTGCAATTGTCCAAGGAAACGTCCAACCACAACAATGAAACATCGGTAACGTCCATAGATAGACCGGATGATGAGTCATGTTCCACGATAAGGCGCATCCGATTGCGTTCAAGTAGGCCCCACGGTGATGGTAAACCACGCCTTTAGGATTTCCTGTTGTGCCTGAGGTGTAACACAGCGCCAAGGATTGCCATTCGTCTTCTGGGATAGTCCATGCGAAATCCGAATTTCCTTCCGCTATGAAATCCTCGTACTCTATTTCTCCAATTTGTTCGTGCGAGGTGGCTTGATCGTCTGCGATGTCAATTAAAAGAGGCTTCTTTTCGAGCTGACTTATGGCTTGCTTAACGACGGCGCTAAATTCAGTGTCCACAAAGACGACCTTTGATTCGCCATGCTCTAAAATAAAGGCGATTGCATCAGCGTCTAGTCTGATATTTATCGGGTTTATTACAGCGCCTGTAGCAGGGACTCCAAACAGAGATTCATAAAAGGCCGGAATATTAGTGGCCACTATGGAAACTGTATCACCTTTACCAATTCCTCTCTTAGTGAGTGCGTGAGCTAGTTTGCGGCATCTTTCGAATGTCTGAGCCCAGTTAAAACGTCTGGCACCATGTACTACAGATAGTTTGTCAGGATAGACGCTGGCTGCCCTTGGCAACCAACTTAATGGCGACTGACTTACATGATTTGCTGGCCGCTGATTCAGGTCTTCTTCGTAAATATTGTTCATTCCTATACCTTTGCTAATGTCACGTATTGCTTATGAAGTTTTCTTCCACTTTGGAGATCTCTTTTCTATAAAAGCCCTGATACCCTCTTGGCCGTCTTCAGAAAGGATATTAGTTATAAGCTCGCTAGAAGTTGTTTGATATGCCTGCTCTAGATTTAACCCTATTTGATTATAAAATGACCGTTTGCCTAGCTTTAAAGCATAATTCGATTTCGAGGCAAGATTTTCTGCTAATGAGAGGGTTTCATCTCGGAGGAATTCTTCGTCTACAACTTTGTTAACGAGCCCTAGCTGCATCGCTCGCTCTGCATCGATAAAATCGCCAGTAAGTAGCATTTCCAAGGCATGTTTAGGTTGTATTGTTCGACTGAGCGCAACTGATGGGGTGGCGCAATACAAGCC
>CACDEI010000033.1 GCA_902551695.1 uncultured Pseudomonadota bacterium | reverse complement strand
TACTTTGCGAATACTCACAGAAATAAAAAAAGTATACAGTTGAATTTGAAAACTGAAGAAGGCAAAGAGGCTATTCTCAAACTAGCTAAGACGTGTGATGTGTTTGTAGAGGCTTTTCGTCCAGGCGTCGCCCGCAGGCTAGGAGTCAGCTATGAGGTTTTGAAGGAGGTCAACCCTGGAATTGTTTATTTGTCTCTATCAGCTTGGGGTCAAGATGGCCCTTACGCAAATAGACCAGCCCATGATCTGGCAACGGAAGCAATTGCCGGAGTGTTGAGTATTAATCTCGGAAGAGACGGCAAGCCCGCAATTCCTGGGATAGCAAATGCAGACATGCTCTCTTCAATGATGGGTTTGAGTGGAGTGTTGATGGCCTTACTCAGACGGACAAAAACTGGAACTGGGGATTATATTGACATAGCAATGGCAGATAGCTTACTAGCAGCAATGCCGAATAATATGGGCACCGCTTTCGCCGAGAAAGAACCCCCTCGTGTGTCTGAAGAGCGAGCCTTGGGTGGTTACGCGATGTATCAAATTTACGAAACGAAGGATGAAAAATATGTTGTTTTGGGTGCTTCGGAAATGCATTTTGCAGAAGCGGTTTTGGAAAAGCTGGGAAGACCGGATTTGATAGAGTTTTGCGAGCCGCCTCCGGGACCTACACAAGGGCCCGTCAAAAAATTTCTAACGGAAAAGTTCAAGTCCGAAAATCAGGCCTACTGGGTTGACTATTTTGAAGGTATTAATGCAGCGTTTGCCCCAGTGAATGATCTAAGACAAGCCCTGGATGATCAGCAAATTCGGCATAGAGAAATGGTGTTGGAAAATGATCGTGGAGAAGAGCATCTGGGCATCCCGATTAAATTTCGGAATGAGCCTGGGGTTGTAAATTTTGTGTCGCCTGCGCTCGGTCAACACACGACTTCCATTCTGTCAGAGTTAGGCTATAGTCAGGAAGAAGTTAAAAAAATGCACGCGGACGGGGTTTTTTAAAACCAAAAGAAATACCTATATAATCGAAAAGACGACTCTAGAGTTGCAGTTAGCTTTTGCTTGGGGTACAACGAGCGTTGTTAGATTTAGCGTAGTATAATTCATATAACGTATTTTACTTTTGAGGATGGGAAGATGGCAGAATTTGATAAAGTTATAAAAGGGGGTATGGTTATCGATGGTAGTCGCGGACCACGCTACCTTTCTGATGTGGCAATTAAAGATGGTAAGATAGCCGAGATAGGGCATATCGATGAAAATCGAGCTGCTGAGGTTCTTGATGCTGACGGAATGATAGTTGCCCCCGGCTTCGTCGATCTGCATACTCATTATGATGCTCAGCTTTTTTGGGATCCTTATTGTTCTATATCTTCCTGGCATGGAATTACCACGGTTGTGATCGGGAACTGTGGGTTTGGATTTGCACCAGTAGCGCCGGAGGCACGTGAAAGAGCTATGCTTAGCATGACCCGAGTTGAAGCTATACCTTTGGCGTCAATGAAAGAAGGAATGCCATGGGATTGGGAAACATTTCCTGAATATCTAGACAGTGTTGACCGAACACCAAAAGCGATGAATATAGTGCCCTATGTTCCAATTGGACCCATTCTGATTTCGGTTATGGGATTAGAAGACGCTAAATCAGGCAGAATGCCAACTGATGAAGAGCATAAAGAAATGTGCCGAATTTTGGAAGAGTCTCTCGACGCAGGGGGGTGTGGTTGGTCTGCGCAAAGGCTTCCCCCAACAGGACCGGGGGGCGCTCAACTGGATTATGATGGAACAGCTATGCCGACAGATGTGATGAGTAACGAAACAGCGCTGGAATTTGCGAAAGTTCTCAGAAATAGAAATGCCGGGCATATGCAAACTACGATGGTCACCGGAGATCCAAAGGCAGATCAAGCTCACATGGAGGATTTAGCAAAAGTCAGTGGTAGACCTATAGTATTTAATGTGGTTCAAGCTACTGACACCAAACCACACATACATAGGAAAGTTCTGGCTTGGCTGGAGCGTTGTCGAGAAGCAGGTACTAGAGTTTACGGCCAAGGCCTGACTACTGATGCTGGTTTTGCATTTACTTTTGTGGATTGGAATTTGTTCGATGAATGTCCTGCATGGCGTGAGGCCACGGTAGGTAGCCCTGAGGAACGGCTAGAGAAACTAGCTGATCCTGAAAGAAGGCCTGCGTTGAGAGAACAGATACCTGAATTTGTTTTAGGACCGTTTGAGAACATCGTGCTGACTGGGCCTGCCTCTGCAGATTCTCAAAAATGGTTGGACCATACCATTGGCCAAATTGCCGAGCAAACGGGTAAACATCCCGTCGATGCAATGCTAGACATCGTGGTGAGCGAGAATTTAGAAACGGAGTTTTTTTCCATGCCACCGAATGGGAAACTGGAGTATTTGAAGGAAATTGTTGATAACCCTTATGTTCTATTTGGCGTTTCCGACGGAGGAGCACACACTAAATTCTTAACGGCTGGTAGGTATCCGACTGAGACTTTAGTCAAAATTGTCAGGGAGAATAAAATGATAAGTCTTGAGGATGCTCATTGGAGGTTGGCGTCCTTGCCAGCGCAGCTAGCGGGTTGCCCTGAAAGAGGAGTTTTGAGAGTGGGTGCACCGGCTGATGTTATAGTCTACGACTATGAGAACTTGGAAGTTCTACCTTCAGAGGTGGTACATGATTTGCCCGGTGGAGAATGGAGAAGGGTACAGCGAGCTAAGGGTTACAAGTATGTTCTGATAAACGGTGAAGTAACGATAGTCGATGACGAACAAACAAACAAATACTCGGGTCAGCTACTGCGCCATGGTCGGGGTTCCAAGGCTATAAAGCGAGCAGTCGCTGCTTAGAAATATCAAGTTCTCGTATATTTACTAGGTGGGTGATTTATACTCAAATCAATCAACTGGTAGGGATATTTCCCTACCAGTTACCTTTATCTCAGTTGTAAGACAACCTCCGCATTGAGGGCAAAAATGAGAATGTAGCATTACTGGCTCAGTCACTCTTTCTCGAATTTCTGTGTCTGACTCCTGAAACATTTTAGCCAGTGGAGTTGTGATCTTCTTTGTAACTAAACGCCAATCTTTTTCTTTGGAACCCAATGGAGTTTTACACATGCCACAAAAATACTTCCCCTTCTCTAGAACGAGACTTTTTCCAACATAATGTTTAACTACTTCCCTCAGGGCGAGTGTTTTGTCAGGGACTAGTGACTTACGCTGGGCTTCACGATTTTTCCAAGTCTCCTCAAAGTTTACACATAATTCTCCATTTTCGTAGATGATTGCCCCGTAAAGGTTATGTGCAGCTGAGACACTTATCTTATTGTCCCTTAGATCTCTCTCTATTAACTCTGGGTCTCTCAAAAAAGGATCTCCCAAACCCCCTCCGCCTGAGGAGCTAGCCCAGTAGACATCACCGGTATGAAGGGACACATTACTTACCTTTCCCGGTAGAACTTCTACTCTTCCCTCAATGGATTCCGGAGTGTGCGGTAAGGAACCTGCAGCTATGATCTCCCAAACGTTTGATTTTCTGATAATGGCAGTGCGTGATGCACCTCCGGGTAGGCCTCCTCCGAAGCCTCTAGCCGGTAGTTCGGTAGCTGCCATAAAAACAGAACCTATGAATTTCTCAGAACCATGCATTGTATAGGCTTGGTCGAGTCCTAACCCTCCTCTCATGAAGCCAGCTCCTCCCGAATTGATTCTGAAGCGGCGCCAAAGTATGAGGAAGGGATCTGCTAGTTCGTGAACTTCAACGTCTGGAAATGATACACCTAAAGTTAGCTGGTACCCGTAAAGATCTTGGCCGTCCGATGTTGATTGTGCTCCTCCGCCTATGGCTACTAAATTATCTAACGGGAAAAAAATCGTTAGGGTGCCATCCGATCTAGTTCCAAACCACGCCGCGCCGCATCCAGCACTGGGTGCTTGTCCAGCTATGCGGCTAGAGACTTCATCCGAATTACTTAATAGACAGCTTTTTGAAAATATTTCCGCCACCATTCTTCCCAGTCTTACTCCTGTTTCCATATGGGCATTTGTAACTGGGGCCGGTACTCTAGGATTTACTAAAGTGCCCGATTTTCCGACATCTATCTCTACGCATTCCCATATGCCTTCATTAAAAGGGATATCGTACGCAAGCATACATAGCAATGGTGTAATAACTCCCACACCTGCAACTGCACTAGGACCGGCGTTTATGAATGCAGTCACTTGCTCTGCACCCGAGAATTTGAAAATCAACTTTCCTCGAGAGGGGGTCATTTCGCAAGAAACATCGTACAGTTCGGGTGTTCCTCTACCGTCATATTCAACCCAGTCATAGGAATGGAAGGTTCTCTTTGGAAGTTTTTCTATTCGTTCAGATAGCGCCGATTTGGATAGCCGGATATTATGGTCTATGTATTTTAGAAGTTCTTTTTGTCCGTACTCCTCAAACATCTCTATCACGCGTTTAGAACCCGCGTGACAAGCGGCTATTAAACTTCTAACATCATTAACAAAGGAGGCTGGTACTCTAACGTTCGCAGATACGAACTCGATCCATTCCTTATCTAAAATTCCTGATGTCCCTATTCTGACCCCCGGAAAGCGTATGGCCTCCTCGAAACAATCATGAGCCTCGGGAGCTATTCCGCTAATCGAGGAACCACCAACATCTATCAAATGAGCGTTGGTGAAAGTCCATCCGATAACTTCCTTGTTCTCATGAATCGGCATGACTATTCCCACATCTCCTTGATGCAGAGCACCTACGGTATATGGATCATTGCAAATAAAGATGTCTCCCTTTTCTAGATCATCTGGGAGCCGCTTTTTTATGATTTCTTTGACAGCGATTCTGGAGCTGGCTAAGTGGGCAAGTACATAGCCAGCAGCGCCTATTTGCCGACCACTAGCATCGAAGACAACTGCAGAAAAGTCTTTGGCCTCAGTTAAAACGGGTGAACCAGAGGTTCTTAATAGAACTACGGACATTTCGTCCGCTATGTTTTCGAATCCACTTCGAATGACTTCGGCCGTTATAGGGTCAATCTTAAAATTATTGGTGTTTGATTTGTGGATAGACATCTTCCTTAATCCAATTTTCTCTTTTCGGCTAGTTTTATTCTGTAGTTTATGTACTGATCCTTACTCAAAACTGTGTCTGTAGGGAGATAAATGGTTGTATCTTTAACCTCTATCACAGCAGGCCCGTGTATAATGCCCCCTGGTTTGATTTTTTCAGATTCGAAAATTGGTACCTCTTTTTCTAAATTCAAGTCTGGTAAGAATATTGTTCTATCTCCTATATATGCGTTTTCGGCCGAGTGAGGCTCGTGCGGATGTTTGCGGAGCTGAGTTTTTTCTCGGCTAGCGACTCCTATAACTACACAGTTTATAAGCATTAAACGAGAGTCTCTCCAAGCTGTTTCAGGACCGAATTCATTTTCGTACTCAAAATCAAATTTTCTTCTAAGATTTTCCAATTCGCTAGGTAGGAAATCGGATTCAGAAAGCAACATGTACATCTCGTTTAACTGCCCCTCGTATCTCATATCAGCTCCATAGTTAAAGGTAATCTGAGAACGATCGAAGCCCGCATCTTCTAAATCCACCAAAACCTCTTGTACCAATTTATTTCTGATTTTTTCGAGTTGAAGAATTTTAGTTTCTTTATCTAAGGGAATGCCTAATGTCGCGGACTTGCGCCTGATATAATCTGCTTCGAGTAATCCATACGCCGAAAAAGCAGAACTTTGGTTTGGAATAATCATATCTTTTATAGAAAGACTTCTGCAAATTGCCGCAGCAAAAATCGGTAATGCTCCACCGTATGCTAGGAAGGTGCATTTTCTAGGATCATGGCCTCTTCTGACGGATACCCCTCGTAGAGCGTTTGCCATGTTGGCAACCACAAGGTTATAAGCACCCGCCGCTGCTTGCATAGCATTCCAACCCATTCCTTTAGCAATATTAGCCTCAATTGCTTCCTTAGCTGCGTTTACGTTGAGTCGGTGTTTTCCGCCTAGGTAATTATCGGGCCTAAGGATTCCCAGAGAAACTATACAGTCAGTGATGGTTGGTGCTTTTCCTCCTTTCCCATAGCAAACAGGTCCAGGTTCAGATCCAGCACTTTCCGGTCCGATCTTAGGCACTCCACGTGGATCTAGACTTACAATACTACCCCCACCTGCCCCAACTGAAACTATATCCAAAAGGCTTATAGCGGTATTGAAGGAGCCTATTTTACATCTTTGGGCAACAATCGGCTTTCCTTGTTTTATCAGGGTCGTGTCAAAACTAGTCCCTCCCATATCGCCGCAAAGTAGATTTGCGATGTCATATCTTTTTCCTAGAGCACTGGCTCCAATGGCTCCGCCAGCAGGACCTGAGCTGTACATCTGTATGGGCAAACGTTTAACTTCTTCCTCAGCTAATATGCCTCCTAATCCATTGAAAAATTCGACTTTGCGTTGGTAGCCTAAATCCCGTAAACCAGAGGAGACGGCATGGGCAAAGCGACTCACTGATGGCTGTACAAAACAATTAAGAATTGCTGTCATCCAACGTTCAAACTCTCTAAATATAGATGCTGTATCTACAGAACAGGTAACAAAAATATCATTATCTAAACTCTGGAGAATTTTTTGCGCTGCTTTCTCATGTTGTTCGTTGCTTGTAGACCAGAGAAAACAAATAGCAATGGCTTCTACACCGTTTTTTAAGAGTTGCTCAGTTTTTTCTCTGATTTCTTCTTCTCTCAAAGCCACCAATATCTTCCCATCTTTATCAATACGTTCCGAAACTTCAGCTATACAATTTTGTGAAACTATTTGAGGTAGGTTGCGTTGCAGCTGATCGTCGTTGAAGTTTCCTCTATTACCTCGTCCAAATCTGCAAATATCGCCGAATCCTGCAGAGGTGAGAACTCCGACCTTAGAGCCTTTTAATTCAGTGATCGCATTAGTTACTATTGTGTTACCGTTGACAAACGCTCGGGTCCGTTTCGACATCATTTCTTCTAGGCTAAGGGATAGTTGCCCAGCCGCGGAGGTTAAGGCATCAAAAATACCTCTGCTATAGTCTTCGTGGGTAGTTAGTGCTTTTGCCCGAACTGTTTCTAGACCTGAGATCGCCGTTAAGTCGGTATGAGTCCCACCCACGTCAATTCCAATGTTTATTTCTTCCATGTTTAATTCGTCGAAACCTCCACCCTGATTGTGTTTAATCTACAGTATTTTCGTTTAGAAAGGTGTTTTATTTCTGGCTATCTTTTATGGAATATGAGGTTGGTGAAATGTTATATGGTATCTGGGCTTTATAGTCAGGATGTAATAGATTAATGTATTAAGGCGTTATTTTCCTAGTTGGAGGGTCTGTAATGGAAATAAGATGTAAGCTAATGCTAATAGCAGTTATGGTTTTTGGAGTGATATTGTCCACAGCATCCGCAGCAAAGTTTGATGCTTCGGAATTAGATGACGAGACAAAGGGAGAGAACTGGTTAGCCTATGGTAGAACCCATAGTGAACAGAGGTATTCTCCTTTGAACGAAATCAATACTCAAACTGTTTCGAATTTAGGGCTAGCTTGGTCTCTTGATTTGCCCGATGCTCGGCAAATTGTTTCCACCACGCTTGCGGTCGATGGCATCCTATACATAACTAGCAGCTGGAGTGTGGTAACGGCGGTTGATGCCCGCACAAAAAGAGTTTTGTGGAAATATGACCCGGATGTAGTACACAAGGCGGGTAATACGCTTAGAGTCTTATGGGGTACAAGTAGAGGTGCAGCCTATTGGGACGGAAAATTATTTGTTGCTACTGGTGATGGTCGGCTAATTGCGGTCGACGCTAAGACTGGCAGAGAGGTATGGAGTCAAATGACAGTTGAACCAGGTAGTTATTATTACATCACAGGTGCTCCTAGAGCGTTTAATGGTAAAGTTATCATCGGTAACGGGGGCGCTGAAATGGGCGCTACACGAGGTTATGTCACAGCATATGATGCGCATACAGGGGAACAGGCTTGGCGCTTTCATATAGTGCCCGGAAATCCGGCTGATGGCTTTGAAAATAATGCGATGAAAATGGCGGCGAAGACTTGGACTGGTGAATGGTGGAAATATGGTGGTGGGGGCAATGTCTGGAATGCGATAACATATGACCCTGATTTTAATCATATTTATTTGGGAACTGGTAATGGTTCTCCTTGGAATCAAAAAATAAGAAGTCCAGGCGGGGGTGATAATTTATTCCTGTGCTCTATTCTTGCTTTAGATGCTGATACTGGTGCGTATAAATGGCACTATCAAACTGTACCTGGGGAAACTTGGGATTTTAATTCTGCGATGGATATCGTCTCCGTTGATCTTAAAGTACACGATAGGGTGGTAAAAGCTCTTATGCATGCTCCAAAAAACGGTTTTTTCTATATCATCAATCGAGAAAATGGAAAACTACTGTCAGCAGAACCATTTGCTAAGGTAACTTGGGCTACTGAAGTAGATATGAAGACCGGCCGCCCCGTCGAAGTTGCGGGGTCACGATATGAGGATGGAGAGGTTTTAATGTGGCCGGGTCCTTTGGGCGCTCATAATTGGCAACCCATGTCTTGGAATCCAGAGTTACAGTTAATGTTTTTTCCTTACCATGATTTACCTGGCTATTATAATGATAAAAAAATTAGACCTGCTAAATTTAAAGCCGAAGGTTACAAGTTTGAAGTCGGAGTGATCTTGGCTGCTGAAGATAACCCAGCCGATATCGCTGATAGTGGCCTTATGGGGTGGGATCCAATAACGCAAACTCCGGCCTGGAAGTCGCCTAATCCGGGGATGTGGCATGGCGGAACAATGGCTACTGGAGGAAACTTAGTCTTTCAGGGCAGGGGTGATGGAAAGTTCATAGCCTATCAGGCGAAGGATGGTAAGAAACTCTGGGAGTTTGATGCTAAACACGGAATATCAGCTCCCCCGATTACCTATAGCCTTGATGGCAAACAGTTTATTGCTCTCCCCGTAGGTTGGGGGGGAGGCGCAGCTATGCTTGGAGGTACGATGGCAGGTCAACATGGTTGGGCATATGGAGCTCACCCTCGAAGGTTATTGGTTTTCGCACTGGGGGGAGAAGCTGAGTTACCGGAAACGCCTGGACCTATTTTTGCGAAACCGCTTGATGATGCGAGTTTCGAGATTGATGCCGGTTTAGCCGAGCAAGGCGAAGATTTGTGGGGGAGGACTTGTTTTTGGTGTCATGGTCCTGCGGCGGTAGCTTCGGGTGGGGCACCAGATTTGAGGTCTTCTGGAGTAATGTTCGATATCGAAGCTTTGAAAAAAGTGGTCCTTGGTGGGCAGAGGATTTCTAGGGGAATGCCTAGCTATGACGGTCAGTTGGACGAGAACGATGTCTTGACCCTGCAACATTATGTGAGATTAAAGGCTCGTAATTCGCTATCTAAAGTTGCCGCGAATTGAACTTAAAACGAGGATTAAACGCGGAGATAAGTAATGTTAATAGATAAGGAATGGGTAGAAGGCTGGGTGGATGCTATTAATGGTGATGACAGTTGTCAAAATAATGGTCGGCAATTTAGTGATTCCATCACCTTAGCCATAGGTGATTCGCGCTACACTTTTAAGGTATTAACTGGGAAGATAGATCATATCATTATGGATGGGGGACCCTTGGTTGATAGCGTTTTTACGCTTGCGGCTGATACAGAAGTCTGGGGAAAACTTTTTCTGCCGAGTCCGCCAGCGATGTATCACGACATTTTTAGTCTTATAGCGATTGGGGAGATGAAATTCGAAGGGAATATACAGTTGGTCTTTCAGCAACTGTCGACTCTTGCGGAATGGGTTCGGGTTGGGCGTGAGCTCAACGGTGAGATTGAGATTCCACCAGATCCTAAGTACTTAGAGGAGTGGCAAGCTGTTGGTCGCTACACAAACGTAGTGGTAGACGAGTGTCGGCATAAAGTTTTTTATTTCGAGGCAGGCGAAGGAATACCGGTTATTTGTCAACATACTGCTGGCAACGAGAATAGACAATGGCGTTATCTCCTCGAGGATCGAGAATTAACGAAAAAATATAAGTTCTATGCATATGACTTGCCTTCTCATGGCAAATCAGATCCTCCTTTTGAAAAGAATTTTTTTGGTGAAGATCATCTTCTAAGGTCTGCTTGGGCGACAGATTTCGTGGTTAATTTTGCGAAATCCTTGAAATTAGAAAGACCAATTTTCATTGGTTGCAGCATAGGTGGCGTGATAGCTCTTCACTTAGCAGAGAGATTTCCAGAATTTTTCAGAGGTTTCATAGCTTTGGCGGGCGCCACGCCCACTTATGGATTTTATCATGACTGGTGGATAGATCCGAAAGTGAACACCATTATGACAAATGCTGGCTTGGTCGACTCTGTTATGCCACCTAAAATTTCTAGATGGGATCGGCAGATCAACAGAATGTGCCAAACTGCTCATCCTCGAAGTTTAAGAAATGACCTGCATTTGTGGGGGGTTGAAAATAGTGACGAGAAAAGGGCAGAGAGGATAGATGCGTCTAAAGTTCCTATTTATATGTACTCAGGTGAATTTGATTTTACTTGTCCTCCCGAGCACGTTGAGAAATCTGCCAAGGCGATAGGAGAAGTAAATTATGAAATGCTGGAAGGCTTGGGTCATTTTCCTATGAGTGAAAACTACGATATTTTTCGGCCAACATTAGTACGGACTCTTGAAGGTATTGTAGATATTACGGGCTGATCTGAATTAGCAGGAGAATTGGGTATGGAGTATGAAGATATCAAATGCGATCTCAAGGATAGTATTCTGACTATTAAATTGAATCGACCCGAATTCTTGAATGCTTGGACTCACAAGATGGAAAGTGAACTAAAGGATGCTATGAATCGCGCCTCTAGTTCTTCTGAGGTGCGAGTGATTATATTGACTGGAGAGGGACGAGGTTTTTGTGCTGGAGCCGATATGTCACTTTTAAACGACGTTCAGGAGTCTCAATCCTCTTCAGATTCCAGTCGTCAAAACGACAGTTTTTCTCGGATTGAGAATTCGTTGGATTTACCGCCCGATTTCGCCAACCGATACTCCTACTTCCCATCAGTGACCAAGCCTATAATTGCGGCCATTAACGGACCCTGTGCCGGCTTGGGAATGATTATGGCTATGTACTCTGATGTTCGCTTTTCATCAGAGTCTGCAAAATTTACTACAGCGTTTTCGCGAAGAGGTCTTATTGCCGAGCATGGAATAAGTTGGATGCTACCAAAAGTAGTTGGTTTTGCAGCTGCCTTAGAGCTACTTATATCTGCTCGAAAATTTGATTCACAAGAGGGTCTGCGGTTAGGCTTCGTATCGGAAGTTTTTCCGGACGATACATTCATGCAAAAGGTTAATGAGTATGCCGTCGATTTGGCAAGAAACGTCTCCCCAAGATCTATTCGCATTATAAAGAGCCAATTATATGCTGCCCAATTCCAAAGTTTGACTGGTGCGATAGAGACAGGAAATTCAGAGATGTTGAAGAGTTTTGAATCAGAGGACTTTGCAGAAGGTGTAGCCCACTTTATAGAAAAGAGGTCTGCTAAATTTTCTGGCCAGTAGAAGCACTATATTTTTTTTCGCTGCAAAACTCTAACGACAATTCTTGTTTTGAGTTCCTGATTTGATAATCGTGTTGCATAATGTGGCCCCCTCCAATCGTTCCAAACTTACATCCAGAGTAGAGAGGTTCGCCTCCCTAAGATCAGCTCTCAGGAAGTTTACATTGTCGAAATCAGCTCCTGTAGCGTCCACACCACGGAGTACAGCTCCATTCAGATCCGCCTCAGAAAGGTTGGCATCTTTTAAATTAGCGCCAGTAAGATCCGCGCCACTAAGGTCTGCAGCATGTAAGTTAGCGCCTTCTAGATTAGTGTTCTTGAGAACAGCATTTTTTAGGTCGCCGTATTTTAAGTTTGCTTCAGATAAGTCACAATTTTCACATATCTTGAGTAGCTCGAAATTTTCTAAATCTTGAGAATCAAAGGCCCAAGCGGAACCTGTTATGTGATTGCATGCAAGAAATAAAAAAAATGCTGTGAAGATTGCTTTCATCCATTTATGATGACAGACCTTGGATGAATAAGAAAGCCTTTCTTTGGTTTTACTCTATTCCTGGTTTTGTTTTCATAGGCAAGACCACTTTTGACGCTAGATATTGTAGGGGAACTAGATGTCTGATATTGAAATTGCTTATGCGGCCAAAAAGAAACCCATTATTGAACTCTGCGAAGATCTTTTTGGCATTTCCAAGGAAAGATTAGAACCTTATGGGCGCCACAAGGCGAAATATGTAATTGATGAAGAGCCTCTGAAATCTGACCTTGAGGGAAATTTAATATTGGTTTCAGCTATTAGTCCTACCCCTGCTGGGGAGGGGAAAACCACCACTACTGTAGGGCTTGGTGACGCCCTAAATAGGATTGGTAAAAAAACTATTATCTGTCTAAGAGAGCCATCGCTTGGCCCTTGTTTTGGTATAAAAGGTGGAGCTGCAGGCGGAGGGTACGCCCAAGTTGTTCCGATGGAGGACATTAATTTACACTTCACTGGAGATTTTCATGCGATAACTGCTGCGCA
Source organism: uncultured Pseudomonadota bacterium (assembly GCA_902551695.1). Taxonomy (GTDB): domain Bacteria; phylum Pseudomonadota; class Gammaproteobacteria; genus TMED69. The sequence goes on along the minus strand of CACDEI010000033.1, from coordinate 1,512 downwards.
TAATTTGTTGGCAGCCATGATAGATAATCATATTCATCACGGTAATGCCCTTGATATAGATTCCAGAGCAATAGTTCATAAGCGAGTGCTGGATATGAATGATCGGAGTCTCAGAAGTGTGGTGGTAGGAATGGGCGGAACGGCGAATGGATTCTTGAGAGAAGATGGCTTCGATATAACCGTCGCATCTGAGGTGATGGCAATTTTTTGTCTTGCTGAGTCAATTGCTGACCTAAAGAATCGCTTAGGGAAGATCATAGTTGCCTATACCAAAGGTAAAAAACGCCCAGTATTGGCCTCTGAGCTTAATGCACATGGGGCGATGACTGCTCTATTGAAAGATGCTTTGAATCCCAATATCGTCCAGACTTTAGAGAATAATTTAGCTTTTATTCATGGAGGTCCTTTTGCAAATATTGCACACGGATGTAATTCCATAATTGCTACTAAGACTGCGTTGGGTCTGGCAGATTATGTGGTTACGGAGGCAGGCTTCGGCGCAGATTTGGGAGCGGAAAAATTTGTTGATATTAAGTGTAGAATCGGAAAGCTGAAGCCAGCCATAGTTGTGCTGGTAGCGACAATCAGAGCCTTAAAATACCACGGCGGTTTGGAAATAAAGGATTTAGCGCAAGAAAACCTATCGGCATTGGAAAAAGGATTCGTAAATTTAGAACGCCATATTGATAATGTGAAAAATAAGCTTGGTCTCAATTGCGTTGTGGCAATAAATCATTTTTCGGCAGACTCAGAAGCGGAAATTAATCTGTTAAAGGACAAGGTGCTATCAATGGGGGTAGAGGTTTCCGTGGCGCACCACTGGGCTGATGGCGGTTTAGGAGCTGAAGACCTGGCAACAAAGGTTGTTGAATCGATTGCTTCCTCTTCTTCAAAACACCGTTATTTGTACACAGATGATGTGCCCATATGGGGTAAAATCGAAGCGGTAGCTAAAAACATTTATCGTGCATCAGGGATCACTGCGGATAGGAAGGTGAGAGACAAGATAGAGGCCTTACAAAAAGATCACGGCCAGATGCCTATTTGTATTGCTAAGACTCAAATGTCTTTTTCGACAGATCCTACTCTCAGGGGGGCGCCTTCTGGCCACGTTTTAGATGTCAGAGAGGTTAAAGTTGCCGCTGGGGCGGGATTTATAGTTGTAATCGCAGGTAATATAATGACTATGCCTGGATTGCCGAAAATACCCTCGGCGGAACGAATTGATGTCTCCGGTAACGGAAAAATATCTGGTTTATTTTAATTAATTATCAGCTCATAAGATGACAGAGCAATCGATTTTATTCGTAATATTTATCTGTGTTTTTGCATTTTTTTTATGGGGTAAATTTCGGTACGATTTGGTTTCCTTCTGTGGCCTTTTAGTAGCGTGGGCCTTGGGTATAGTTGATGACCAGCAAGCCTTAAGTGGTTTCGGTCATCCTGCCACAGTAGTAGTGGCTTTAGTTCTCATAATTTCGGCTGGTCTGTTTAACTCTGGGTTTGTTAATC
>CACDEI010000032.1 GCA_902551695.1 uncultured Pseudomonadota bacterium | reverse complement strand
TGGCTCTGTCTGTGCGGTGTCGACCTATTGGATCCTTACAATGCCCAACGTTATTCTTTCAGAAAAAAATCAAGCGCTACAGGATAAGGCTATCGATAAGAACGCTCAATCTACCCCCTCAACGATAAAATCGGAGACAAGATCAGAATTAGAAAACGATCTTTTTGACATAAATAGACGCTTAATTAACCTAGAAAAAGACTTCGTCGATAAGGTGCGCAAGCTAGATACATTGAGTTCAGAGAGCATTGGAGCGAACGAGGATTTAACAGATTTACAGCAGTTAGTTGCCTCAATACAAGAGGAAGTGCGAGGATTGGAGATAGAACGTGAAGACACGCAAAACAGAGAAACTATTTTATTATTGACTGAAAGCTATCTTAATAGGGCTTATAGATGCTTGGAACTCGATGAAGCGTTGGCTAAATGCCTCGATCAGGTCAAGAAAGCGGAAGAGTTGGCAGAGCTTTCTCCAACCAATTTAATAACTACTGTTTTAAGTTCTATAAAAGACTATAGAATTTGGCTAGATAACCTAAATCAGAGTTCTCTGCAGGCTCAAACAAATGATTTTAATGGATTAGTGGTTTTGGTTTCTGAACTGGCTACCGCGAACAATGTCGTAGATCCGGAGCGTCTCGAATTAAATCAAGCAGATGAAGAAGAAAAAGAAAATTTGCCCAGGAGTAGTCTCTCTTCCTCAATATTTGAGGCGCTAAAAGGCCTGATGGTCATAGAAAAAATAGATCATCAATTGCTAAATCAGTATTCCGCTGAAGATGTGAATCGTATAAAGCTCAGCTTGCAATTGGAGAGCGCCGCCGCACGCATTGCATTTCTTAATAATGATGTCGAAGCCACACAAATCTCAATAAATAATCTTAAAAGTTTGTCTAATAGTTATCTGGATGAATCGACGCCGTTAGCTAGATTGATCTCTAAATTAGAGGCAAAGAGGTTTGTTACGCCGCTAATAGCTAGAGATAAATTGGACGTGCTCAGGTTGAAGATTAGAGAGTTTCGACAATCTCCAGGGCTGTTAGATTGAGGACCTTAGTAGCAATATTTTCAGCATTTGTGAGCGCTGCTTTCTTAGCCGATTGGCTATTGGGCAATCCTGGTCATATCGTGATTTACTTCGATGGTAATGAGTTCAGGATGACCTTGGCTTTTGGAATTGTTGCCTTAGCTCTTACCTTTGTGGTGGGAGTAGTTTTCTTATCGGTTTTACAGGGGCTGTTAAGACTTCCGTCAAAATATAAGAGGGCTCGCCAATGGCAATCTAGGGAAAAATTTGTAGAGGGATTTTTGGCGGATGTATTGGGTAATTCGTCGTCAGCAGAACGGTTATATCTTTCGGGTGCTAAATACGGAGCATCTGCTGACGTCCACTATCTCGCTGCTGCTAAAGTAGCACATAAGCGTAGAGATATGGACCGGCGCAATGAATTACTGCGGTCAGCTATTAAAATTGGGGGAAAGGATTCTTTGGCATCAGTGACTCGGGCACAATGGTTACTAGAGGAGGGGGATTTTGATAAAGCCGAATTGGTGATCTCCGAATTGCCCTCTTCTCTTCGTGAGCAACCGTCGGTTCTTAGATTGCTTGGTGAAATGTTTTTCCAACAAAAAGATTTCGACAAGCTTATTACTTTACTACCGAAACTAATTTCTCGAAAAGCCTTTGATAGTGCCCGCCTAGAGAAAATGCAGATATCTTCGTATTCTGGCTATCTTCTTAAAAGAGCCCAAACCGGCCAGCTTGAGGAGTTAAATAAAGCTTGGAAGAATATTCCTAGGAAAGTAAGAAAAATAAACCAAGTTTTCGCTACTTACGCAGGTTTGTTGATAGAAAAGGAAGAGTACAGTGTGGCTGAAAGACTACTAAGAAAAAAAATCGAAGCTAACTGGGACTCTCAGCTGGTAGCTCTTTATGGCGAAGTTCGGCCAAATGTTTCACGAAAAATTCTAAAAACTTTGGAAAAATGGGGTCGGGAACATCCCAATGACATTGGGTTAGGTATCGCGAGAGCAAGGCAATTCATGCAGGCAGGCATGTGGGGGCAGGCAAGGGGTGTGGTTAGCCATCTTGTCAACCAGGAACCGACTCCTAAAATGTATAAACTTCTAGCCGACATTGACGAGAAATTAGGGGATAGCAAGAGGTCGTCTAGCAACCGGAAGGTCGGTCTAGAGTTGGCAGCAAACTTTGCTAATAAGTAGTGTTTCAGGGCCTGCTGCTTCTGCTTCCAAGCCATTTTATCAGTGGTCGCCAATATTCTCTGTCTATAGCGGTCGTTAACGGTGCAAATTCAAAAACAGATATTCCTTTTTGAGCCGCTCGTATGTAATTAGCGCTTTGTCTTATCAGGGTTAAAAAAGGAAAACGCCGGCCAGAAGGTAGCCTGAAGTCGTACAGAAGGTCCTCTAAATTGCGGGTATCTCGCGAGTTTTCTCTAGCCCTGCTTGCGATAGTCGCAATTCGAACATCATTTTGAATGCTTGGTCTCAGGGATTTGAGCTCTCCGAAAAATCTTTGTGCTGCTCTTATATCCATGGGGGATGGGACGACCGGAATTATGGCTGTCTCAGTTCTCTTCAAAAGCGAAACAAGCTGTTCGTCATGTGTTCTTGAAGGAGCATCCATGATTAAAATATCTGCTATTTTAGGAACGCGAATTGGTGCGCTGTACGCTTCGATACCCATAATCTTTGGAAAGTTCCTTCGTCTCTGACGCAGCCAATCTATGCTAGAGCCTTGCGGGTCAAAGTCAGCTAAAACAACTTTTTTCCCTTGATTGGCATAATAGCCCGCTAAATTTGTAGCAATGGTAGTTTTGCCACTCCCGCCCTTCGCATTTAAAACTAATATTGATCGCATTTTATCTCGCCGAAATTTATAGATTACTTGATGCTAAACGATTTATGGTAGGAGTGAAAATAGTTACTAAAAGTTTGTCGAGGGATGTTCCGGGAGAGGCTAAGGAATTTTGACTGGTCAAAAAGCTTCCTGGAACTTTTTCACATACCTCTTCTAAGTTTACTGCCAATCTTCTAGATTCTTTTATTTCAAAAATAAAAAGACTTTCAGAATCCCTAGGAATGCTTTCTGCTGAAAAGGGGTTTGACGTATCTACGAGTGGCACACGCTGAATATTTGCATCGGTGCGGGAAAACTGAGGGCATATGAATTTAATGTAATCAGGGAGTCTTCTTTTTATCATTTCTACTGCGTTTCTTTCTGTATAACCGCGAACTAACTTGTCTCTCTCTATTTTCTGTATCCATTCGAGGTTAATGATTGGGGCTACTCCAATTAGTAAATCTACTTTCTTAGCAATGTTTATATTCTCGTCTATATGCCCTGCGTGGAGGCCATCGTAGAATAAAAAGTCTGCTGGGGCTATTTGTTTCCAAGCCGAAAAGTGACCTATTTTTGTCTTGTGTGCTACAGAATCTTCTTCGCTATGTATATAATGCCGAGTTTTTCCTGTCCCGGATAGGGAGAAAGTAGCAAAAAGGTCCTCAAGTTCACCAAGTAAATTAGCTTCAGGATTAAAATGGGTAATGGCTTGGGGCGCCTCTTCGTTTTGTTCCATTTCTTGCCGCGTGAATCTGTGAAAACTATCTCCCTCAATAAACTGGACTTTGATTCCTTGGGTATCAAAGATTTTTTGGAATATTTTTTTTACTGTTGTCTTGCCCGCACCAGATGCGCCAGTGAGAGCTATTATGGGAAAATTTTGCGACATTTGTTTAAATCAGGCCATATTATTAAAATTCAAAACCCATCTTAATATGATATCTTCTACGGGTTAAGTTTCTTAGATTAAAAATATCCAAAGCAAGGGGTGGTTTTATTAAATTTCCTGGTAACGTTTACGGCAGATTGCTCGGTTACGTGGCAAATTACTGGAGATTATTCGTGGTTTCTATAGTCGCGATGATCTGTCTTGCCTCCACAGAATGGATGTTGCCAGCCCTTCTCAAACCTTTAATAGATGATAGTTTTGAGTCAGCTCAAGAACGGATTTCTTTTGATATACCGGTTTTATTAATTATTTTGTTTGTAGGGAGAGGGATACTAAGTTATTTGGCGACCGTAACTTTGCATCTAGTTGCCCAGAAGATAATTGCGGATCTTCGCATGCAAATGTTTTCTAGCATGATAGCTGCGCCTTCTCGATTTTTCGATGAAGCTACTACTGGGAAATTGGTATCAAAATTTACTTTCGATGTAACACAAGTCGCTCAAGCCTCAACTAGGGTGATAACTGTTTTGGTAAAAGACTCAGTAGTTATCCTTGTCCTCCTAGGGTACCTTCTCTACTTAAACTGGATGTTAGCGACTATTTTTATCCTCATTGCGCCCCCAATTGGTTTTATGGTTTCTAAGGTATCTTTTAGGATGCGTACGATGAGCACTCATCTTCAAGACTCCGTGGGTCAGATAAACCAGGTGGCCGAAGAATCAATAAGGGGGCAGCTTGAAATAAAGGTGTTTTCTGGTCAAGAACATGAGGTTGGACGGTTCGATAAAGCAGTTAGAAATGCGCGAAAATATCAGATGAAAGTGGTCCGAACAAGTGCCGCACTGGTGCCGTTTATTCAACTGTTTGTTGCTTCCGCTATCGCTGTTCTTATAGTACTAGCATTGAAGGAGTCTGCTAACGGAACTATGTCTCGAGGAGAGTTTGTCGCTTTTATAACTGCAACTGGTCTGCTAATACCGCCTATAAAGCGCTTGGCTAGCGCAAACGAGTTCTTACAGAGAGGAATCGCTGCCGCTAAATCTGTTTTTAGTCTGATAGATAGTCCAAAGGAGCGGGATTCCGGTTCAATACGCCCATCTGTCGAAGGGAAGTTGTCATTTAAGAATATTTTCTTCACATATGATAAAAATGAAATATTGCGTGACATTTCAATGGAAATAGAGCCTGGAGAAATGGTGGCTTTTGTAGGCCCATCTGGAGGAGGTAAGACTACTCTTCTTAACCTAGTGCCGCGTCTCTACGAGCCTACTTCGGGAGAAATTTTCTTAGATTCGAGGCCTATCACGGATTACTCCTTGGTGAATTTACGGAAGAATATTTCGTATGTTGCCCAAAATACAATTCTTTTTAACGATACAATTAGGAATAATATTTCTTATGGAATAGGGCAAGCAGCATCGGATGACGATATAGAGCGCGTTGCGTATTTGGCTCAGTTAGGTGAATTCGTAAATGGTTTGCCAAACGGTCTTAATTCTGAGATAGGTGACAATGGTGTGAAATTGTCAGGAGGCCAAAGGCAAAGGATAGCTATTGCTAGAGCAATGCTGAAAAATGCTCCAATTTTAATACTAGACGAAGCAACGGCGGCACTCGACAATGAGTCTGAAAATTTTATTAAAAAAGCACTGGCGAATGTAAGTCATGGTAGGACAAGTTTGGTTGTGGCCCATCGTTTATCGACGATAGTCAATTCAAACAAAATAGTAGTAGTTGATAATGGACGAATTATAGAGATGGGAACACATTTACAACTCATCGAAAATGAAGGTCTTTATACAAAGTTATATAAGCAAGAGTTAGATAAGAAGTAAGCTAATATAACTAGAAGGTTGGCAAGAGGATGGAATACAAAGATATATTAACAGATCTTAACGAGGCTCAAAATGCTGCAGTTACCACAGACGCGCCTCATGCCCTTATCCTAGCAGGCGCGGGGAGTGGGAAAACAAAAGTTCTCGTACACAGGGTGGCTTGGTACCTACAAACGGGCCAAAGCCTGGATCACGGAATTCTGGCAGTGACCTTCACAAATAAGGCTGCCGGAGAAATGAAGGGTCGAATTCAGAATCTTATGGGTAGATCGGTACAAAATATGTGGATAGGAACCTTCCATGGAATAGCCCACAGATTTTTGAAACTTCATTGGAAAGAGGCTGGCCTAAACGAATCATTTCAGATTATAGATTCAGATGATCAATTGAGAGTAATAAGGAGAATAGTACGTGATCTAGAGTTGGACGAATCTGGTTGGTCAGCTAAGGAGATTCAATACAGAATCAATTCTTGGAAAGAGAAAGGGTTGCGGTCTAAGAAGATCCCCAAAGCAAATGATAGAATAGAGGGTGTTTTAAGGACTATTTATCACGAATACGAAAAGGTCTGTGAGAGATCCTCGTCGGTAGATTTTGCAGAGCTTTTGCTAAGGGTGTACGAGTTGTGGAGCACTCAACCCAGAATAAAGGAGGATTATCGTCACCGATTTCGACACATACTTGTGGATGAATTTCAGGATACTAATCGTTTGCAGTATGAATGGTTAAAGTTGTTGGTGGGGGAGAAAGGTAACTTATTTGTCGTAGGCGATGATGATCAGTCTATCTATAGTTGGAGGGGTGCAAAAGTGGAAAACATGCAGCTTTTCCAGAGGAATTTTCCTGATCATGAAATAGTTCGGTTAGAACAAAACTATCGGTCCACCTCCAATATATTAGAAGCCGCTAACTCCTTAATCACCAATAACAGTAAAAGAATAGGAAAAAGACTTTGGACAGATGGGATCGAAGGAGAAAAAATAAAACTATACTCAGCTTATAATGAAAGAGACGAAGCTCGTTACGTCGTGGAGTCGATAAAGAATTCCTTTGAAAGGGGAATGAATCTCTCTAGTCATGCAGTTTTGTACCGTGTGAGTGCTCAATCGCGTGTTTTAGAGGATGCTTTAAGGGAAAACGACGTAAGTTATAGAGTCTTCGGCGGATTTCGTTTTTATGAGAGAGCGGAAGTGAAGGATGTGATGGCTTACTTGAGGCTCCTTTTTTCTAGAGAAGATGATCCAGCTTTTGAGAGAGTGATAAATTTTCCTCCCCGTGGAATCGGTCTTAAGACTATGGAGAAAGTCCGCCGTCTCGCTAAAAATGAGCAACTATCTTTATGGCTTGCTTTTTCACAGTTGTCTGAATGTGGCCAAGTTTCTACAAGGGCTCGTGCGGCTTTTGAGCAATTTTCCACTCAGATTACCTCTGTCAAAGAGATATGCAGTTTTGAAGATTTAGGAGATATCATCATCAAGGTTGTCGACATTTTTGATCTTGAAAACCATTATAAAAAAGATAAGCAAGGGAGAGGACTTGATAAAATCGAAAACTTACAGGAACTGGTAGCGGCAGCAAGGGATTTTTCCCCTATAGAAGGGGAGGAACCTCTGAGTGCTTTTTTAGCCCACGCAGCGTTGGAGTCTGGCGAGGATCAAGCAGATTCTGAATCAGACTATGTGCAATTGATGACTCTGCATTCGGCAAAAGGATTGGAGTTTAAACAAGTTTTTCTCGTAGGACTTGAAGAGGGTTTATTTCCTCATCAGCGGTCGTTACCCGATCTCAGTCAACTCGAAGAGGAAAGACGTCTCTGTTACGTGGGTATTACTCGCGCAGAGGAGACATTAACTATGACTTATGCTCTATCACGACAGTTGCATGGGTCAGAGCACAGAGCGGGCCTCTCTCGATTTGTTAGGGAGATACCAGCTGATTTGATAGATGAAATTAGGGTGGGTGGATCCTATTTATCGGCTAAATCGAACATTGCGGTTGAAAAAGGGTTTGCAATTGGTCAATCTGTTTTTCACAAGGTTTTTGGTAATGGGGTGATTCTAGGTATTGAGGGGATGGGAGGAAATTCTAGGGTCCAAGTTAATTTTGAGGATAGCGGCACTAAATGGTTGGTGACCAGTTATGCAGGTTTAGAAACTCGTTAACTTTCGAGGATTAATAGATGATTCGCATTATTGTTACGTTTTTATTATTGAGTTTCCTAATTTCTTGTAATCCCATTGATGACGAGGAAGTAAATGAAGTCTCGAAAAGGACTTATTCTTGGAAAATGGTTACAGCTTGGCCGCCTAACTCCCCAATAAATCAAGAATCGGTGGAGCAATTTGCGAAAGATGTTGCAATCATGAGTCGAGGAAGACTGAAAATAAAAGTTTTTGCTGGGGGCGAGTTAGTTCCTCCCTCACAGGCTTTTGATGCGGTTTCTCAGGGGGGCGTTCAGATGGCACACACTGCTTCTTACTACTGGGCTGGTAAGGTTCCAGCAGCTCAGTTTATGACAGTTGTTCCTTTTGGCCTCACTCATAAAGGGGCCTGGTCTTGGATTTATGCGGGTGGAGGATTGGCTTTATGGCAAGAGTTATATGAGCCCTTCGGTATCGTGCCTTTTCCCATGGGAAATACAGGGATTCAAATGGGGGGCTGGTTTAATAAGAAGATAAATTCCTTGGACGATCTAAAGGGGCTAAAAATCCGCATGCCTGGACTAGGTGGTAAAGTTCTGGCCAAAGCGGGCGCCAATCCTGTAAATATAGATCCTGGAGAGCTATATATGGCCGTAGAGAGGGGTGTAATAGATGCGACGGAATGGGTTGGTCCAGTTTTTGACAAGAGGCAGGGTCTGGATGAGGTGGCAAAGTATTATTACTTTCCAGGCTGGCATGAACCAGGTAGTCAACTAGAGCTAATTATCAACCGAGATGCATGGAAGCTTTTAGAACCTGATTTGAAACTGATCGTTGAAACTGCAGCCGCCAAGGCAAGTCTGGATATCTTTGCACAAAGTGAACTTCAAAATACTGCCGCTTTTTTAGAAATGCAAGCGGACAATTCAATAGAGATATTAGAATTTCCCGAATCGGTCTTAACGGAACTGCGCAGATTGACAGCACTAGTTATAGAAGAGGAGGCTTCGGCGGATACTGATTTCTCGAAGATTTTCGAGGCTTACAGAGCTTTTGAAGAAGACTACCAAGCGTACAGATCTGTTACAGAGATACCTTATAGAAAAACTTTTGAGTGATAAATGCTTAGTTTTTTATACTATTAAGAATGTAATCAACCGCATCTCTTACTTCTTTATCAGATAAGTCCGGTCTCCCGCCTTTTGCAGGCATCACTCCCGCTTCACCGACGTATCCGTTTATCGCATTAGCATATAAAGGTTCCAAACCTTTGTTTACACGAGGTGCCCAGGCATCCTTATCAGCATACCTGGGAGCCCCCGCCACTCCTGCCATGTGACACAGTGAGCAGGCTTGGGAATATACTTCCTCTCCAGTTCTCTCGAGTTTCGCCACTGGCTTCTTGGTAATATTTTCAGTCAATTTTTCAGATTCAACTAAAAGAGGTTGCTCTTGTCCTATTTCAGCCGGGTTCAGGCTTCCAATAGAGGCTACCTTTATAGAATTTTCTTGGTTATTGATGTTTCCAGCTGGTTTAGTTCTTTCCAATTCACCTCTTTCCACCGGTTGTTCGGACTCAGCACGGTCTGCGACTGCACCAGCAAGGATGAACGCAATTATTCCTACTGCCGTCAAACCTAATAGCAAAAGAGTAAAAGTGTGAAGGAAGGCTGAGTCATCTGTATTATTCATATCTAAGATTTTACCAACATAGTTTGAAAAGAAATTTTTGTGAAATTAATCGAGTATCCTGCTCTTGAATTCGCTGGTGTAATTATACCTGTTATCTTCCCAATCTTTAAATCTATCTAAATTTTTTTAATTATCCTTATCTCCTCCAAAAAAAAAGCCGGTTTTGACAAAACCGGCTTTCTAAGGGTTTTTTTATTTCGCTTCTTAATTTATTTTAGCTAAATACTCTTCTACGACTTTTTCTGGTAGGGGAATATACCCATCCTTTATCACTACATTTTGGCCTTCCTTGGAAAGTACCATCTTTAAAAATTCTCTTTCTATTGGGAGTAAGCCCTTGTTGGGAGCCTTATTCACATAAACCCATAGGAACCGTCCCAGCGGATATTTGCCGGATACAGCGGCTTCAGGTGTTGCTGGAATAAAATCCGAACCTTTTTTGGATAATGCGACTGTTTTTACTCCGGACGTTCTATATCCTATTCCGGAATATCCGATTCCATTTAGAGATTTTGTAACTCCTTGAACAACGGAGGCTGAGCCCGGTTGCTCATTAACGCTATCCTTATAGTCTCCCTTGCACAGTGCCTTTTTCTTGAAATAACCATAAGTTCCTGAGACAGAGTTCCTCCCGTATAATTGAAGGGGTTGGTTTGATAAGCTACCTTGTACTCCAACATCTCCCCAGGTTTTTATGTCAGACCCATATCCACATTTTCTAGTTACAGAAAATATGGCATCTACCTGGGCAATATCTAGGCCTTTAATAGGATTATCTTTATGCACGAAAACTGCCAAGGCATCAATTGCAACTGGGATCGCGGTAGCTTTATAGCCGAATTTTGCCTCGAATGACTCGCTCTCCTTTGACTTCATTTTTCTGCTCATGGGGCCAAAATTTGAGGTGCCCTCTGTAAGTGCCGGCGGGGCTGTAGAGGAACCGGCGGCCTGTATTTGAATGTTAATACTAGGATAAAAACCTCTAAATTCTTCGGCCCACAAAGTCATCAGATTGGCTAGAGTGTCGGATCCGACGCTGCTCAAGTTTCCAGAAACCCCGCTAGCTGTTTTGTACTTTTCTATTCCTGCATCTACCTCTAGGGCGTAGGTATTGAAGGCCAGGACGCTCAGCGCTAGCAGAGGCAATAGTTTTTTTGTTAAAGATACGATAGGTTCCACAATAAATTTCTCCGTAAAGTTATTTGAATATACCCGGGCTTTATGGATAAATATTATTTATAACTTTTATGACGTTTTCGTTACTTTGGTTTTCTTCGGTGGGGGAATTTTTTGGTTCCGGAATAATGGTACTATAGTGTTTCGGAGTACTCTTTAGCCGCTAAAAAGGTCACGAGTTCCAATAATTTATCGTAGCCACCGGCTAAACGAGCACTAGAACGATATTTCCCATTTATAACTATTGAAGGTACCCCAGATAGTCCCGCTTTTTTTGTAAGCGCTTCCGCTTTTTTTGCCCGGTTGGTAGTAGCGAATGAGTCAAAGGTTTTTCTTACTTTTTCCTGATTTACACCGAAGTCGGTTAAAAAATTAACGATAGCCTCCTCGGTATAAACCTTTTCGCCCTCAATGTGCAGTGTTTTAAAAAGTGCGAAGTGAGATTTGGGGAGAATACCAAGTTCCGCTGCGGCGTAAAAAGCCTTCGCATGGCTAAACCAAGTGTCGGAAAAAACGGCAGGCACTCTGGCGAAACTGACATAACTTTTTTGTTTCTTTATCCACTGTGCTATGTGTCCCTCAAACTCAAAGCAATGAGGACATCCGTACCAAAAAAACTCCAGTACCTCTACTTGCCCTGGTGGAGCGGAAGTGCTCAAAGGAGGCTTAATCTCCTCGTAATGCTTGCCTGCCACGAATTGCTCATCCGCGGAGCCAGGACCACAAAATAGAAGTACGCTAAAGAAAAGACTTAGTATTGTTTGCAGCTCTTTTAGCATTGTCTAATAAAATTTTTCTAGGATTTCTGCTAGTGTAAGGCAGAAATATAGGAAGATAGGACTTTGATATCTTCGTCAGAGAGCTTTTGCGCTATAGCTTGCATCATAGGGTGCTTTCGAGATCCTTCTCTATAGGCTCGAAGCTGGAGTTCGGTGTAGGCCGCATGTTGCCCCCTTAGCGAGGGATACTTCGCCGGCCCATTCCCCGCGCCATTAGGACCATGGCAAGCAGTGCACGCGGGTATTAGTCTCTCTTGATCACCTCCGCGGTACAATTTCATAGCATCTTCGCTTGTTGCTGTCTCAGAGGGACTGATAGATATCTTCTGCTTTGAATAGTAAATTGCTAGATCCCACATGTCCTCTTCCGTTAGATTACTAGCAAATGGCCACATAATCGCATTGTTTCGTTTTTTGGTTTTAAAAGCGTTTAATTGTTGAACAGTGTATTCTGCACCTTGGCCCGCCAAGGTTGGCCATATCGGGTTTACGCTATTTCCATCCGTCCCGTGACAAGCAACGCACACCGCAGCTTTGGAGGCATCTCCTTTGGCGACACCGGCAAAGAGCACCAGCGTTATGGCGATGACAGCAAATCTAATTTTCATATCAGGCCTCTAAATTCTAAACTTTAAGTTATAATTATACACCTGTATTGATTTTTCTTCTCTATCAGAATAGAGAAAACTTTCGAATTTTTTAAAGATAGGCGAATTAGGTAAAATGTTTTGAAACCGTCTGCCATCATGCAAAAGAGCCTTCACAAGGCAAGATTTTATAAAAGCACCCCGAATTTGCTTGGATTACCTGCGGACAAAGGTCTAGAAGTCGCACTGGTGGGGCGATCCAACACAGGAAAATCGACGACGCTCAATACCATCTGTGGACAACATTCCTTAGCCCGCACCAGCAAGACGCCTGGTCGAACACAACATCTGGTTGTGTTCGAAATAGATGAACAGCGCCGCTTGGTGGATTTGCCTGGCTTTGGCTACGCAAAAGTTTCTCGAAGAACCCAACTAGCATGGGAGAAAGAGATTAATAAATATTTAAATTTCAGAAAATCATTGGTTGGGCTGGTGTTAATAATGGATATCAGACATGTTCTCCAACCAATTGAGGATGAACTCCTCAATTGGTGTGCTGAAGCTAACTTGAAAACTCATGTTTTGTTGAACAAATCAGATAAATTAAGTCGAGGAGCCTCCAAATCGACTCTCTTACAAGTAGAGAAAAGGCTCTGTAGTTTAATTGAGTGTGGAGACCTATCCGTTTCTTTGTTTTCAGGCAAAGAGAAAACAGGCTGTGAAGATATATGGTTGAAGCTTGCGGATTGGTTCTCTCAGGAATGGCAAGATTAAATATATTTTGCTGCTTCCTTAGGTGTCAATAAGAATTGAAACAGGAGCATGATCGGATGGTTTCTCCCAGCCTCTAGGTGTTACATCGACTGAAGACTCAGAGATATGCTCAATCAGATTGGCGCTAGCTAGGATCAAATCGATCCTCAAACCATGGTTTCTTCTGAAACTACCTCCCCGATAGTCCCACCAAGTGAAGGCGCTGGTATCCTCATCTATTTGTCTGAAGGTTTCGATAAGACCTAATTCCTTGAGGTCTTTAAGAAATCCTCTTTCCCTCTTGCTACATAGGGTTTTATCTTGCCACAGCACTGGATCGTGAACGTCTAAATCTGTGGGTGCTATATTAAAATCGCCCAAGACTATAATTTTTTTGAATGTTTTGTTTAGTTCTTTTATCCAAAGACAAAAAGCTCCCAACCAGTTCATCTTATAGTCAAATTTCTCTGAGCCGATCTCGCCGCCGTTCGGAACATAAATGTTTATTATCAGTATTCCTTTCCACTCTACCGCTAAAACACGTTTTTGTTCATCAGAAAATCCCGGTATCCGGTCACTGATAAATTCCGCATTCCCCTTAAATAAAATGCAGACTCCGTTATATGATTTTTGACCGCTGTAGAAGACTTGGTACCCTAGTTGATTAACAAAGTCCAAAGGGAAATTTTTGTTTTGTACCTTTGTTTCTTGCAGACCTAAAATATCTACATGGTTATCTGAAAGCCACCTTTTAAGGTGTTCCTCCCGAGCTCTTATCGAATTGACGTTCCAGCTGGCTATTTTGGCCATTTAATGTTTCCTTGAACTGTAAGTAACTCTTAGATAGGGTGAGTTTTTGAACGCGAGCAGGCATTACATTGTGGATCTTTGCTCAAGGATACTGAATGCCACTCCATGGAGCTTGAATCCAAAAGCAACAATCTCCCCTCCAGGCTTTCCCCAAAGCCTACTATAAGTTTTAAGACTTCCATTGCTTGGATGCTTCCGATAATTCCCAATAGAGGAGCAACCACTCCTGATTCAGAGCATGACTCTGATTGCTCTGAAGTACCTCGGCTGTATAAGCACTCGTAACAAGGACTGTCCGCAGTGGAATTAAAAACCGATATCTGTCCCTCCAATCTTGTTGCTGCCCCAGACACTAGAGGTTTCACATGTTTGATGCTCTGACGGTTAATGAAAAAACGACTCTCGAAGTTATCCGTTGCGTCCACAATTATATCGACATCGGATATCACTCGATCGAAACCTTCTTCATCCAACACCCTGTCGATGGTAGTAATAGTTGTATTAGGATTCAAGGCCATGAGGTTGCGTTTTGCTGATTCTACCTTTTTCTCCCCTATACGTTCTGTTGTGTGAACAATTTGTCGTTGCAAATTAGAAAGCTCAACATCGTCGTCGTCTACTAATATTAAGTTCCCTACTCCTGCCGCCGCTAGATACATGCTAACGACAGACCCTAGTCCTCCTAGTCCTAACAAAAGAACTGACGACTCGATTAACTGCATTTGTCCAGCCACATCAATTTCGGGAAGTAAAATTTGCCTGCTATATCTTAGTAAGAGTTCGTCTTCCACAATATCTTTCTCCAGTAGCTGCGGTTTAATGAGTCCTTTTTTGACCCTGAGTTACTCGCTCGTTTTTGTTTAAATCTTTGAAAGTTTGAACGGATCTGAAGCCAGCGTCGTTGAATAAAGAGCGGACTCGCTCACCCTGTAGAAATCCATGCTCAACTAAAAGATGGCCGTCGGGTTTAAGATAAATGCCTGAAGTCGAGATTATCCTCTTAAGTTCAGAGAGTCCATTCTCCTCCGCAAAAATACTTCGTTCAGGTTCGGCTAGAATCTCCCGGTCTATCAGATTAATCTCATTTCTCGAGACGTAAGGAGGGTTGGAAACGATCATTGATAAACTGGACCTTGCCAATGCTGAATTCCAATCAGAAACAATGCAGTCAACATTTTTCATTTTAAGATTCTTAAAGTTCTCCCTAGCAATTTGAATAGCGGTTTCTGAATTATCGACGGCAATTATTCGAGCATTCGGAAATTCGGAGCTGATCGCGCCAGCGATCGCGCCTGAGCCGGTCCCAAGATCAGCCACAATCCTTTGATCGCATTCCCCGATTATTCCAAGACATCTTTCTACTAAGAGTTCGGTCTCTGGCCTGGGTATTAGTACTCCTTCGCAAACTTTAAAGTCTTGAGACCAGAAGCTAGCGGAACCTGTGAGATAAGCTACTGGTATTCCAGCGAGCCTTTTTTCGATTAAATGATCGAAGAGCTCCTCCTCCGCCGCCAGCAGTTTTTCTTCTAAGCTAACGTAAAGAAGTGAGCGAGAAATGTTAAGAACATGGCTTAAAATTAATTCGGCATCCAGTCGAGTATTTTCCATCGGTTGCAATTTCATTGAGCCAGCTTCCAGTGCGGCTTTAATGGTGTTTTGCCTGGAATCCGTCCATTTATTCATCAGAGAGTTTGGCCATCTGCTCAAGTTGGTGTTCCGAAGTGAGGGGTTCAATCAATAAAGTGAGATCCCCCTCCACAACCTGCTCAAGTTTATAAAGTGTTAAATTAATTCGGTGATCTGTAACTCTACCCTGAGGGAAATTGTAAGTTCTAATTCTCTCAGATCTGTCTCCAGAACCGACTAAAGATTTTCGAGTATCCGCTTGCTTTGCCGTTTGCTTGTCCTTTTCCGACTTAAGGAGCTTAGCTTTAATCAGCCCCAAAGCCCTAGCTCGATTTTTGTGTTGGGACCTTTCTTCCTGGCATTCTACTACTATTCCAGAAGGCAAATGGGTTATCCGAATAGCCGAGTCCGTTTTATTTACATGTTGACCCCCAGCACCGGATGCTCGAAAGGTATCTACTCTCAGATCACTATTAGAAACCTCAATTTCCTCAATCTCAGATACTTCTGGTAATACTGCCACTGTGCAGGCAGAAGTATGTACCCTGCCTTGAGATTCTGTTTCTGGTACTCGTTGCACTCTATGCACGCCTGATTCAAATTTCATCCTAGAGAAAACTTGTTTACCTGAAATCTTAAGAATTACTTCTTTGTAGCCTCCTACCAAAGATTCGTTAGAACTTATTAGTTCGTGGTTCCAATCGGTGCTTTCGGCGAATTTCATATACATTCGTAGAAGTTCTCCCGCAAATAGAGCGGCTTCGTCTCCTCCCGTTCCGGCTCGAATCTCCAAGAAAATATTAGCATCGTCGTTCGGATCGTTTGGAATTAACAGTAGTTTTAGCTCTCCTTCAATACTAGGTAGTAAGGATTTTATCCTCTCAACCTCCTCAACCCCCAGTTCTTTTAAGTCGGGATCACCTTCGGTTGTCAATTCGTGGGCCGTTTGAAGCTCACTTTGGAGATTTTCAAATCTCTCATAACATTCGACAACAGGAGCGATGTCCGATAGTTCTTTAGACAGTTCTTTGAATCGATTTATATCATTAGCAGCATCTGGTTTGGAGAGAAGCTCATTAACTTGTTGCCTCCTCTTTG
>CACDEI010000031.1 GCA_902551695.1 uncultured Pseudomonadota bacterium | reverse complement strand
TCGTTTTTTGAATACTTGATTGATAAGTCATTTACTCGCTCCTTCAATATTTCAACTGCTCCCTCCCCCAGTTGTTTATTAACCCAACTAGCAAACTCCATTGGCCTTTCCGTAAAATACCGATGACTCGCACTGGATAGACACACTGCATTCATGGGATACCAACGAACATTACGGCTGCGTCTGCCCCAGACATGGGCGCACTCCATAATCCGGCTCTTGCCAGTTGCTTGTGCTTCGGTATCTACTAATCCTGAATGCTCACAAGTCCAGTTCGCTCGTTCTCGCACGCAATCTGAAAACCATTTGTCGGTTGCATCTCGCTTGATACCCATCACGTTTTTCGCATATTTGCATTTAACGAACGCCAAACATCTATCCCCAGGGTGTACTGGGTGCGTCTTAATTCGAGTAACTTCTTTTCGTACTCCGCATCACGCAATTCTTCTATTGCAATCTGATATTCTGGGGAAGTTAATGCGGTACGTTCTTTTTCGGCCGCTGTCCCGGTATCGCCTAACGCTCTGGCTTTCGCAATTTTTAGGCTTTCTTTTTTAACGGTTAAAGTCGCACAAGCTGCCGCGTAGGGTTGATCTGATTCCCCTAACTTCTTTAACCATTCTTCAACGTGTTCCTCAGTGGGTAATCCCATTCTCGTGCTTCTTGATAATTCGATTAATTTCTTCAATGTCTAATCGCACAAATCGTGCAATCTCCGCTGGCGCAACCGACAACAACCACATCTCAATCACTTTTTCTTCGATCTCGCTCAATGTCATTAGCGGCCTCCCTCGCTGCTTTCGGGTTTTCAAAACGCCCTAAAAACTTTTTTGTCTCATAGTCCCATAAGATGTAAATCCACTTTCCCTCTACTTTTGATGCAGATATCGAATATTTTTTATCACTATCGACCTGGTGATACTTACTACCGCGATGCCATTTCAGGTCAATCGCCAAGTCGCTGCTATCTTTTTACTTTCCCGACATTCCCTCGCTTTTCCTCTCACGACCAAACCCTGCTTTTCCAATTCGGGTAATCGTCTCGAAGGAGTAGAGGCTGCTTCAATGAACCCCACTGCCGGAAAGGTTTCAAATAACCAACGAGCTAACTCACCGCCTGTCGCACCGGGATTTTTATCAACAGCCTGATAGGTTTGCCGCTGTCGCATCCCTAACTTCGATTTGATCGACTTGGCTGCTAAATGACTTGTTTGTGGGTCGGTCTTTCTCGCTAACTCCATTAGCTATCTCCTTAATTTCTGCTTCAAGCTGCAACTTCTCGCGTTTCAACCGCAAAATCTGATCGACTTTCTGATCCAATCGTTGATGAAGTCGTCTCAGCAATATTTCTTTTCGCAAATCCAATTTTGATTCCCCTTAATTTCATGTACAGTTTTCTTGCTTCTTCTCGCTCTCCATCGGTCGCATTCTCATCACACATCACCCGGAATGCTGCCCCTGCTGAATCATTCCGAGCACACTCTTTCCTAATGCGCTCATCAATCATCAAATCAAATTCGTTTTTTTCCTCATCATGAAACCGCCAACATTTGTCGCAGCAAAAACCATCGCCATACGCTGCGTGTACATTTTTCATCGAACGACAGTATTTGCATTCTGGTTGTTTAAAAACAGTCTCACCCTCCCAACCACACGCCAGACAATGCGTCTGCTCTGGCCTTAACTGAGTTTTACAATCTGGACAAATCATTTCGTAACCTCCTTCGGAATCTCTCCGATGTAATCAGCAAATTTAGTCGGTGCGAACACCGTTCCTATTCGTAAATAACCCTTCATAGTCTCGTCATCTTTCCACGCCCTCCATCGCCTCACGATGACGCTGCGACACTCCTGCTCCGTAAACCCTTGCTCTAAAACCTTGGCAATTTTCTCAGTGGAGTTCTGCCCTCGAAAATGCTTGTTACAAGTGTCGTTAAAAAAAGCTAATAGTCGTTCTGCACTCTCCCAAATTTCTTTTTTATATTTTTTGTTTCTTTGACGATTAAATGATGTTTCTAATTGTCCGGCATCTCGTGCCGGGGCTGCGGCACGCCGTACCGCTAGGTCTGCATTTCCTGCCGCACCGTTCATGTTGCAAGGTTCGGCATCTCGTGCCGGGGTTAAAACGTAGTTGCTTGCTCGACCAGGCACTTTGTCTACCCTCAGGTAATTTTCTTTTTCTAAAAACTTGATCGCTCCACGGATTGCCCGGTCAGAAAAGCCTGTGCGTTTGCTCACGGAACGGATTGCAGGCCAACACACACCCTCATCATTCGCTTGGTCGGCTAGTGAGATAAACACGAACTTCTGGGTAGGCGTTAAACCCTGCAATTTCCACACTTTTGAGCTTATGTGGACGCTCAACGCCATTTTCCCTCATAGAATTTAGGTTGGAACATTTCAGGGGCAATGTGACCTGAACTCAACTCTGCTACAGCCTCCCTTCGGTTCTCCGGCACATAGTTTTGCCTTCCCCATTTGTAAAAGGCGTGCCGAGACACCCCCACTTTGGAGGCAAATTCCTGTACGGTATAACCGCTCGCTTTTTGCGATGCAGAGAGCAATTTTGTGTGATTCAAATGTGAAATCTCCTACACAATTTGTATCTTTTAATAAACAGTATAGTAAAAATCTACAAGTATCAACTTTTGTGTTTGCTTTTCTCTTGATGATGATTTAATTTCAACGAAACGAAACGCCAATAAGAGCGTTACACAAAACAATGGACAAGTAGGAGATGTGCTTTGCCAAAACTTAATACTGCCGCTTTGAAGCGGTTGATTTTGGAACGCTATGATGGGGTTCAGCAAAAATTTTTAGATGAATTCAGTTTAACGAGGAAAACTATTGGAAAATGGTATGCCGATGGGGTGATTTCCGACAAACGAATGCAAGAGCTTTGCGATCATTTTTCAGTAGATCAGGCTGAACTGGATTTGGAAAAAGATAACATTGACATGGAACAGTTTGTAGAAATTTACGAAGAATTACAGGAACGGTGCAAAAATAAAGGTGTTGAAATGGATGTAAAAAGTTTAATGCACTGGACAGGGGTGAATTACAAAAACTATTTTTCCAACGGCCAACAAATCGACATGGCAACTTTTGACATGGTGATTAACTCAGTGAAGGGGGCGCAGAAAGAATGAATTTGAAAGAGGAGTTTGCGTTTAATGTTTTTGACGCACAGTACAAAGATTTAGAGACGATGGTTTTTGTTTCCACTCTCGACAACACAATTGCTTATGCGAATCCGGCATGGCTATTAATTATGGGTTTCAGTTTAGAGGACATTATTGGCAAAAATGTTTTTACCACACTGATAAAAATGGATGAGTTCACCAGAACCGCGTGGTCTGGGCGTGCCAGAGACAAGCAAGGCAACAGTTATCGGTTTGACGGGACTTCAAAAACTACTCGAATTCGAGAAACCGAATTTGTGATTGGCTTTTGCGAACCAGAACATTGTGTTTTTCTTGCTAAAAACCCGATGGAAGAAATTGAAAAATACTTTCACTATTGGAAAGGGGCTGCGCCCAAACTTATCACCGGGTTTTCCGATGTCACGATGCTCGATGAAATGCCGTTTGGCATCTCTGTCGTGATTGACGATGTAATGCAGTACGTTTATGTCAATAATCATTACTGCAAAAAACTAGGTTATACCGCTAAAGATTTTTTATCGGGGCGAGTCAAAGTGAACGATATCACTGTTGAGCTTGATACGTTGTCCGACAATGTAGTTAATTTTCAAGATTTTCAAAACGGCTTCAATGAAGATATTTACCTTGAAAAGAAATGGATGCACGCCAAAGGGCATTTGGTCGAAGGGCGCATCATGGCATCCAAATTTCAACTTGAACCCGGAGGTCTTACATATTTGATTTCGGCTATCTCTTTTCGGAAAGGAAACAAATACAAGCTGCATAAAACTCCTACAGCAATTAAACGGGCTGCTAAGTTGTTAAATAAAACTGAACAAGAGATTATCGAATGTTCGATTATTCTTGAAAAAGAAGGATTGTTTACTTTTGATGAGGAATATCCGCTTAAGGATTATCGGCAAAAAACCCGTAGAAAGTAGCTTTTTTTACTTTTTTGACCCTTTTTGGGGTTTTTTTTGCTTATCTTTGTTTACTTTTGGTCTACTTTGGATTATCGTTGTATTATGTTTTATCTAAGGAGAAACAAAAGTGAGCGAAACATCAACGTGTACATCGAATTGCTTTTTGGTCAGTGAACGCCCTAACACATGGTCTGATGCAAGCCCAACATTGCGTAAACAAGTCTTGGCTGCAAAATGGCGTGAACTGAAAATTGACAACGAATGGGAAGCCATTATGGATGCGGATTATTTTTATAAGCAAAAACCGCAATGGGGAATCGGACGAAACAAACACTCCCTCGTAGAATTGTTGCAGACTATTTTTTCCCACCACAAATGGACACCAGAACAATACCAATCTTTTGTGGAACAACTGGAAGCAAAGATTTTAGACAACCTCGATGCCTTTTTGGAAACGGACATCATTGAGCAGCTTGACCGTATTCACGAAAACACAAATCGGGAGGTGGCGTAATGAACAAGATTGAACAGAAACTAGAATTATACTACCGCTTAAAAAATTCTGAAAACCTTGGCGTGATTGGTCATAATTTAAGTGCGTGCATGAAAGATATTTTCGGCGGTTTTGTCGATAAAAAATATGTATTAGCGATTAACGCTGAAACCTCTTTTGCAACGACTGAGGACATCATGCGCTGGTGTTCAAACGAGTCGATGAAGAATTTCAGAATGCCCTCAATTAAAGGCGCAGGCATACAAGTCGATTACAACACTTGGTACGACTTACTAATTTATCTTATGACCAACACGCGGTTCATTCAACCTGAAGTCTGGTCAACCCAACCGTATCACACACCTATTTACTATTGGGAATTTGTGTACCGCAATGCTTTTAGCAAATGGCATTGTGCAATACCTAATGTAGACGTAATCAACGAACTAAATTTTCCGGAGGTAGCGTAATGACTGCTGCAAAAAAACCGTCAAACATCCATCAACGAGTGCTAGGCGTAATGGACGATCTGCACTACGTGAAAAAAGAGGATAAAAAAGTGAACGGGCAATATACGTTTGCCAGTCACGATGGAGTTACTGCTGCACTCCACCCTTTTTTAGTCAAACATCGCATTGTCGTGATTCCCACTGTTGTTGAACACACCATTGATGGCAACCGAACTGTCGTTAATGTTGAAGTCAATTTTGTGAATGCAGATGTGCCAGAAGACAAAATCACGATTAACAGCATCGGCTATGGCATCGACAACCAAGACAAAGGCATCGGCAAGGCGGTGAGCTACGCCACGAAATACGCTTTTCTAAAAATGTTTGTGCTTGAAACTGGCGATGACCCGGAACAAGACTTGATCGACCATCAACCTGACACCATTACAGATGAACAGGCGGTATCGTTGCAAACTTTGATTGATGCCACTGAAACGTCTCAGCAGGACTTTTGCGCTCACTTTAAAGTCGAAGCATTAGCCGATTTGCCAGTCGATAGGTACACCATTGCACACAAACAATTACAGAAGAAACAGGAGAAGCTCAATGCTGCTGCATAACGATTTGGTTCAAGGCTCTGATGATTGGCTGACCTTCCGAAAAGGTTTTGACAAAACATCATCTACTGCGCCTGCGGCAAAAGGGGTTGGATACGACAACTGCCGGGATGCCACACAATTAGCCAGACAATGTTTGGGTTTTGAAACCAATGAGTTTAGCCCGTTTGTGCAAAAGATAATGCAACAAGGGCAAGACCTCGAACCTGTTGTGCGAAAAATGGTCGAAGAACAATTAAACACTTCATTCCAACCTAATGTAGCCACCAACGGCGATTATTTGCGAAGCTCTGACGGTTTCGATTTAGATTTGACCGTTGATTTAGAAATCAAAGTTCCTCAGAAAGCAACTAGCAAACGCATGAAAGCTGCTGTGGCAAACGACATTATCGAAATGGATAAAGTGCAAATGGATCACGCACTGTTAGTCACTGAATTTGATAAGTGCATTTATGCGGTTTATGCCGCTGATACTAAGGATTTAGTGATACAAGAATACTATCGTGACGAGAAACGCATTAAAGAGCTTGTGGAGGCTTGGAATCGTTTTGACGAGCTTTTAGCCAACCCTTCCGACCTTATTACTGAGGCGGTTATTCCTGATGATTTGATCAATAAAATTGAACCATTGCTTCAAGCAAAAGACATGATGGACGAAGGCAAAAAAGTGTATGACGCTTTGCGAAAAGAACTCTTTGCTGAACTGCCACCTAATAAGACTTGGGTCACAGAAAACAAATTGTTTGCCGTCAGCCCAGTCAGTCCTAGCAAACCCGCTATTGATTACAAGGCGTTAGTAGAAGCAAACAAAGACAAACTATCAGGTGTGGACTTCGAGATGTTTCGTAAATCGCCCGGAAAAATTACCCAACGAATTAACGATAATAGGAGATGACTTATGGCTTTTGAAACCCAAGGCACAATTTTAGAAATAATGCCGATGAAAACAGTCGGACAAAAAAACTTTCCAATACAGGAATTTGTGGTTGAATTATATGGGGACACTGATTACCCAAAACCTATTCCTTTTCAGTTTATTGGCAAACGAGCCAATGTTTTGAGTGAAGGCAACTTCAACGTGGGCGATGAAATCAAACTCGCTTTCGACCTCGATGGCAGACGATGGGAAGGCAATGATGGTGTTCGCTATTTTAATAGCAACAACGTATGGGAAATTCAACTGATTGGTTCTGCCTCTAAACCTAAACATACTCAAACCAACGGGCAGCAATATAGCGACCAAAACCCTCCCCCGATTACTGATGCTGATTTACCTTTTAATGACGATATACCCTTTTAGGAGATTGCAAATGAATGATATTTTGAGCAAAGAAGAATTGATTGAACTGACCGCTGCCAAGCAAGCTCGAAAACAAAAACGAGTTTTGTCGATGAACGGTATTCGATATTTCGAGGACTCGGAGGGACACCCAAAAGTTTTTCGTTCCAGCATATTGGAAACCAACGGTAACACTGCGTATGCTTCTGAGGTTGATTGGTCTGCTGTTGACAACGCAGTACGGAAATAACAATGCCTAAGAAAAAGAAAAAAGAAGATGAATGGTTGCCTCTGCATTGCCGCAGGGGTCGTTCAGCCTTTGAATATGTCAAAAATAAAAAGACTGTGCGATTGGCTGCGTTAGATGCGCCTAAATGGGAAGTGTTAGAAGCCTATCGAAACTATATTGATTCATTGACGACTAATGCTACGGTTAAGAGTTTAATATTGGAATATTTTAAAAGTCACGAGTTTAACGACTTGGGACAACACAAACAGAAACAATACCGATACAAAGCTCAAGATTCACACCCTTTGATGGTGGCTTTTGGAAAACATCATCACTCACGTTTACAGGCTAGAGACTTAAAACGATATCGGCAAAATCGCAAAAAAACGCATAAATCTGGTGTGTTGGTTTCTGCTGACGGCGCAGCTAGAGATGATTTGAAATTTTTACGAGCAGTTTACAAATGGGCAGTAGAAGAAAGCATAGTATCTGACGAACACAATGTTGTACCACTGGTAAAAAAAGGAACTGATAATGAACGCGACCGTTATATTGAGGATTATGAATTTGATGCTCTGATTAAATGCGCTCACGATAGTTATAACAATACTGGCATTATGCTTGAATGCGCTTTAACGATTGCTTATCGATGCGGAATGAGAATGCAGGATGTTTTAAACTTGACCCGGAATAATCTTACGGAAGATGGAATATTGGTTACACAATTAAAAATTAAGAATCGCCGTAAGGACGTTGTAGCTAACCGCCATAATACCCAATTAAAACTTTGGACAAAGGAAGTTCGTGCTGCTGTAGATACTGCGTTATCGATGCGGAACAAAATAGAATCTGCATACATTATTAGAAACAGTTTAGGACAGCCGTACACTGTTAACGGATTTCGTTCTAATTTTAATCGTGTTAGAAAACGCGCAAGTCAATTACTTAATGTTGATTTATGTAGCGTAGATTATTTAGTCGATGGTAAGATCGTTCCGAATCCGAATCATTTGACTATGCACGATTTTAAAGCAAAAGGGGTTTCAGATTTTGGAAATGACTTAGCCTCCAAACAAGCATTTTCTGCTCATAAAGACCCTCGGATGGTGCGCCGTTACGACAGGCGAATTACTAAAAGCCCAACGCTTGGTGCGCCAGAAAAAGCGAAATAAAGTGAAATATAAAGTGAAATGTTTACTTTATAAAGTGAAAATAAAGTGAAGCTATACATATGTTTACTTTATATATACACTTAGAAGACGTAAGTACATGTTTCTTATAGATAAAATTATTATGCCTTGGTAGCTCAGCTGGATAGAGCGCACCCCTCCTAAGGGTGAAGTCGCAGGTTCGAATCCTGCCCAGGGCGCATTTACCCCTCTGCTGGGTTTTCAACTGCTAAAATAAAACAAATTATTTAACTTTTCGAAAATATTCATCTAAGACATCCATCTCTTCCTTTACAAAAAAAGGTCTCATATGCTGAGTGTCTTTGTAGATAGGCCGACCTAGGACATCAAGAGCGGAACATAAGTTCTTCGGGCAGATCACACTAGCTTGATCAACAACCTCCACACCTATTTCTCTTAAATTATTGGTCATTTCGGTCGCAAGTTCGATTTGAAATTCTGCTTGCTGGAACTGAACATTGTTAATAACCTGACTTAGAGGTACAGACCGCTTGGTATTTGATTCCTCCAACAAAGAATTAGGATGAAACCTTTGATCGGTAGGGATGTCCAGCAAAACAACTACCCGATATTTTTTTGCGAGTTCAGAAGTAAAATCATACATCGATCCCTTGGCTAATGTTTGCCCATTTGGCTCATGAAAAGGCACGTAAATGTCTCCGTTCTTATAGTAGAAAGTGTTATCGGATAACTTAGAGTGAATCTGACCAAAATAACCGTTGAAATCTGCTCCGATCACTATTGTTTCGATCGGATTATTCCTGATCACTTGTTTGAACCTCCCCAAAAGACCGAAACAATCTTTGTGATGGTCCTCAAAAACATGCGGGATCGGCGCGCAACCACCACTTGTAATGAAGGCCACCTCTTTTGACAGCCCCTCTTTATATAAGTCGACAACACGAGGGCCATACTGCTCGATATGCGAGTCTCCCAGAAAAATAACCTGAACTGGTTTTTCACTAGTTACGAAAACTCGTTCCACATTGGCCGATCTATGCAAGCCGTCCGGATATGCCCAATCATCTTTAGCGTCGGAAATATATTTCAGTGCGTAGTTGTAATTAGTTTCACCGTTATTGTTTTTCACCAGCCACCCAATCGAACCCACAAAGAAAAGTCCCAGAATAAGCACAATCGTCTTCTGATTGCTCCCCGAACCAAATCTAATCGGTCTTTCTATGAACTTGTAAGTCAACCAAGCTAACAAAATAGAAACCAGAACAGCAAAAAACCGTATATCTATGTCGGGAAGCTCTCCATAAATAATTTGCAGGTAAGAAAGTATTGGCCAATGCCATAAATACAAAGGATAGCTTATCAATCCGAACCAAACTGCTACTGGGTTCATAAAAAGAAGCTGATTAAGTCTAGCCTTAGACCCCGCGGAAATTATTAATACAGCCCCGAATGTTGGAATAATTCCCCATAATGATGGGAAACGTAGACTCTCATTGATCTGAAAAATACCGAATATTAACAATACAAGTCCAGAGATAGACATTATGTTTAATATATAAGAATCATCAAAACGCAACCTTTCCGGACAAATCAATTTCGCTAGATACTGCTCAATCCAAGACTTAACCTTCGTAAGACGCTCTCTTTCGTAAAGGATTAACCAAGCTAAAATGCTACCACTTAGCAACTCCCAAAAACGCCCCATCGGCCAAAAAAAGATTTGACTAGGGTTTGATTTAACAAATTGAAGATTTAGATAAAATGATATTAGGGCTACAACTAAAGAAATAGTTAGCAGATTCAATCTTTTATACCAGGCGATCCAAAGCACAACCGGCCAAATGATATAAAACTGTTCCTCTATCGCTAAACTCCAAAGATGAAGCATCGGCTTTGTTTCTGCAACATTATCAAAATACCCACTTTCGTTAGCCAATAGAAAATTAATAACAAACAGAGAGCTAGCCGCAACATGTTTACCTAGTTGGGCATACTCATCAGCCAGAAGAACAAACCAACCAAACACTAATGAGCCGGTCATTACTATAATAAGTGCCGGAAAAATCCGTCTGATACGGCGGCCAAAAAAGTCGGTAAAATCAAATTCTCTATGTTCAAGCTGCTGAAAAATATGACTGGTTATCAAAAAGCCACTTATCACAAAAAATATATCTACTCCAATAAAACCACCTCTTAGCCAACCAGGAAAAGCATGGAAAACCACGACGGACAAAACAGCAAAGGCGCGCAAACCGTCAATTTCCGAGCGATAGGTGGCTCTAGATGGCATGGACTCGTTCAAGGAATTTACTAAAGATGATGAGTTTACTTTTTTCATAAAGCTGGGATTATTTGATTTTATAGAGATTGAAATCGGAAAGACAGTGGATGATTTAATTTCGGGCACATTCGCGGGACAGAATACTAGTACATTTCTGTAGTCAACTCTGAGACCCCTTATCTCGGAAAGTTTCGATTAAAGATAAAATTAACACTGGATCAATGTCTTAAACAACCGTGACCTTGTTCGACTAGTAGCTTTCTTTGAGGATATACTATCAGCCGCAGTATATAGATGAATCGATTTACTCAGCCTACATCGGAGTGATTTCAGCCTATCTAGGAAAGTTTCCCACTGTTAAGAGGTTACCCACAGGTTCTGTGGATAACCTTGTGGATCAATATTATTTCGAAGGCAGAGTTCACCGGTTAAT
Source organism: uncultured Pseudomonadota bacterium (assembly GCA_902551695.1). GTDB lineage: Bacteria > Pseudomonadota > Gammaproteobacteria > TMED69. Next base: position 5,877 of record CACDEI010000031.1, on the reverse strand, counting down.
TAAACAAGCTTGTTAAATTGGTTAATTTTTAACCAATTAAAATATATTTTAATTATATCAATAACTTACATTATATTTTGAGGGGAGAGTATGCTCAATCGTTGCTAAGTAATAAAAAAAAGAATTAAAAATTACCTAATTCTTCTTGTATGTGCATAAAAATCAAATTAATTGCCAGAACTTCATCAAATAACCCAAAAACTCAATAAAAAGCAACCCTCAATTCCACGTCTACGGTCCTAGTTATAGTAACAAACTGGTCAAGACGGGCTTAGAAAACCAATTGCTTTTCCCCGCAGCGCACCATATCGCTTTGAGTCACCTGAGAAAGCTATTCCCATATCTCCTGATCAACATACCGATTAGTCACAACTCCCTCAACCAACTATTTCCAATTCTTCTAAATCCTCTATACGGAGATCGGCTCTTTCATAATTTTGAGTTCTCTTAAATTCACCAGGAGTTGCAATGCAATAAATTCCAGCCTCCTTAGCAGAGCTAACTCCGCTGAGGCTATCCTCAATTGCAACAGTTGTAGCAGGCTCCAAATTGTGACGCTTGATGGCTTCTAGATAAATTTCCGGATTTGGTTTAGATTTGGAACAATCTTTTGAATCGAAAATGAAATCAAAGACTCCAAAATTCACTTGGTCCTCAAGGGCCTTTCGGATAGCTTGAACATTGTCCCCTGAAGTAGTAGTCACCCATCCAAGAGATATCCCCAAATCTGAACATTTCTCTAACAGAGACAACAAACCCTTTCGAGGAGCCAAATCACTCTGCTCTAAAAGTTGGGCGAATAATTTTCCTTTCATCCGATACACAGCCGTAATATCTTCATTGGAGAGGCCAGTGCTCATAGTTTTATCATAATCTCGTATTCTTATTTCGCCGCCCGCTTTTATAAGCAACCCTTCATATTCTTCTCGCGACCAATGCCATCCTAGATCGAACTCCTTGAAAGCACCATTGAAAGCCTCAAGCTGCAGCTGTGAAGTCTCTACGACCGTTCCGATCGACCCAATAAGCAAGGAAGACACCCGGGTTAATTCATCGCCCTTTATTGTTATCTTGTTGTCATTCATCATACACTCCTAATTTGTCGAGGACCTTACGTTGTTTGCAACTAAGTGAAATAAGCCATTTGGCTTTACTTACAATTCAAGAGGAACCTACAAGCGCCTCCCGCCATACCTTGTCGATCATCTTTTCTAATGATTCCCCACCCGCAATTAACATCTTTGATATCATGCTCACTGGACTAAAGGACCAATACAAACCAGCCTCAAGAAAAATTGGTTCCCCAGTTGACTCCTCTATTTTAAAATCAAAAAGAGAATAGTGCCGCGCTCCTAGGGCTTCATGAGCTTTAATGGCTTGTTCTTTTACTCTACTTAGAGTTTCTTCATTGATCTTTGCGGGACAAATCGTTGCGGATTGTGATGTACTAGATTGCCCAGTAGGCCTACCAACCTCATCAATGTCTAATTTATCTTTTGTACTCCTAATCGGATACTCTGGATCCAACGAGTACTCTATTACAGGAGGCATATGATACTCCTCGCCTACCCTTACCAAACCAACCCTTAATTCCCTACCTGCAACGTATTTTTCTACCAAAACGAATTCGCCGAAAGATTTTGCTTCCTCGTAAGCCCTTCGATACTCAGACTGATTGTAGACGAGCGTCACTCCTTTTGAATTGTCTTCTTTATTTGGCTTTACTACCAACGGGAAGGGAATTGTCGGTTCCGCATCCCTCAAAGCCAACACTCCGGGAGCAATGCTAACTCCTTCAGCTAAAACAATCTCTCTTGCCCGAAGCTTATCGGCCGCCAGCTCCATAGTCGATCCTTTTGAACCCACCAAAGAATAACCAAGAATTTGCTCAAATAAGGTCCGATACAAAGTCATTCCCTCTGTGCAAAAAAGATGAGGGACTATTAGCGATCCCAATCGAATTACTTCTAGAATCTCCTTGAACTTTTGAGGTTCGCTGAGTTCATTAACCTTGTCGCCCAGTCTCCACATCCCTTTTGGATCAACAACCAGAAAAGTACAACTCCAACCATCGGGAACACAAACATCTTTCGCGTAAATCATTGAGAGATCGTAAAAGAAATCAGAAGTCGGTGACCCGCAAAGATGATAGACGTGGCCCCTGGTCATTGTCACATCAATCACCTCCAACCTCTACCAGTTTTCCTATATTAAAGTCTATTCTCAGCCAAGGTTTGCCGCTCAGAAAGGCTTTAAAAAGAAGAACCGGTATTTGCCAATGATTGACCATCAAAAATGGGATCGGATCTTTTACATCGAAGATAGCTTCCTTACCCGAGTAGAGAAGAGACAGCTTCTCGAAGATTGATCTGAACGTTCGGGAACACAGCAAAGCCCATAGCTCGTGATATAACCAATATGTCTCCCTCGCGGTAGGATCAGGTTGGTTCACTAGCTTTTTATCCGTGGTCTCCGATTCATCAAAGTAACTTGCAGCAACCCTAGAAGAGTTGTAGAAACAAGTTATTGCCGAGTGAGTTCGAGGATTGCACTCAATGGGCATTACCGTACCGTCGGCCTTAATAATGAAATCAAAAGAAATCTGCCCAGAGAGCTTGTATTGGTCTACAAATTTCTTGATCCACTCTCGAATTTCAGGTTTTTCAACATGACGATATCTAAGCTGGAAGTCAGAAGAGTGACAGCAACAATGTAAAACGATCCTCCCTTTGTGCACTACGGAGTGTGTGCAAAACTCTTCACCCTCAATATATTCTTGCAATACCCAAGGACGGTTTTTACTTATCTGCAGATCTTCAACATATTCCTTAAAGCCACTAAAAGGGAGCAAGGGTCGATTTAGACGCTCGACTGGATCATAAACAACGCTTTTCAAAATATATTTCTTGCCACTTCTCAAGAGTTCTAAACTATCTAGTTCTCCTGAACTTGTAATTAAATAAGCTTCGGGCGCCGATAAACCTATCCTTCTTGCTGCCCGACACATTCGAAATTTATCGTCAAGCATGGACAAAGTTTTTTCATCAAAATGAAAAACAGACACATCCGGACTGAGATGATCTTTCAACCTTGCATCGAAGTAAACCGCAGATGGACTGGCCACGGGCATGAGGAAATCTACTTTTTCCCTTTTTACGATTTCCTCAATTTTTTTTCGGTATTCATCGAAGCCCTTCTCCTGATTGGGTAAAAGATGAAAAGAAGTTACACAATTTGAGTAGGCATGGCCTGAGCAACTGTATTTCTCAGTTTCGGCCAAATGCACTTGATACCCCGCTCGACAAAATAGTCTAGCGAGTTGGAGAGATTTCGTCATTTTTCCTCCCGTCAAAAGAACCCGTTTATTAACGGTAACTGGGAGATTGTTTGATTTGGTAAGAAATGAGAAAAGCAAGGCTGCAAAGACGAAAAAGATACTTAGCGGAGCCATCAGAATTAGCACGACTGATAGGACTAGGCTGCTGACCCGACCACGAAGCTTCAGTTTTTTCGTTTTCAAAGAAGCCCTCTTTTTTCCAAATTGATTTAAATAACTCGCCGCGCCAAGGTGACCCCATCCCGAAGAGGAATTAAAACCTGCTCAATTCGAGGTTCATTGGTTAGATAATCATTAAAATCATGAATAGCGGCAGCGGCAACTCCCCTGTCTTCCTCTCCTAAATAAACTTCGCCTTGCAGTAAAGTGTTATCTATCAAAAAAACGCCACCAACTTCGACCAGACCATGGTCTAGCATATATTTCACATATTCTCGATAGCTTGGTTTATCCGCATCAACGAAAACCAAATCGAATTTTTCCGAATCTTTTGCTAATGTTTCAAGTGAAGCTAATGCGGGTCCAAGTTCCAGTCGGACCTTCCCACCAAATCCAGCGGCTTGTAGTTGATCCATCGCAAACTTAGCGGCTCTTGGATCAAGTTCACACGCAACCAGTACACCACCCTCTGGGAGAGCTTCAGCCATAGCTAGTACTGAATAACCTGAGAAGACACCAATTTCTAGAATTCTTTCAGCACCCGAAATAGCAACCATTAGTTTTAGGAACTGGCCCTCAACGTGACCAGACAGCATTTCTGGTTCAAGACCGTTGACAAATTCCCGTCCGGTTCTGTCTTGCCAATTGAAGTCCAAAGTCTTTTGTTTGAGAGACTTCAAAACTTCGCTCTCAGGCGAGGTGTTTCTCTCCAAATATGGATCTAATCCATTCGCGAGTTCTTTGGCCCTTTCCAAATCTTTCCAGACCTTTGAATTCTTTAAGATACTCATGCTAGGGTCTGACATCACGTCACTCAATAAAGCTGCTATTATTGAAATTGGTGTGACAGGTCTTAGCTTACTCATCTTTATATCCTCTCTTTATCCTAAGCGGCCACGGTTGGCGTCGCCAGCTTCGATGCTTCAGAGGGTTCTTCTAACCCAACATCCACACACAACGGTTCTATACCCTCTCCGTTTCGGTCATAGGCCACACAAACTTCACGGTAGTCTTGAATGGAGCTTGCAAGCTCCTCTCGGGATAATTCGTTAATATATCCACAGACTCCAATTTTTCCTTTCGGTACGGGTGCAACCAAGTTTCCTCCGCGCTTATCTATGACACTTTTTTGTGCAGCCCATATGAGTTTCTCATCCAGCAGAATATCGTTCCAGAGGCTCAGCTCGTATTTGCTTATCAAATGTAAAATCCTCTTTAGCATTCGCTCTTCCAACCACCCCTTCCTGAAACTAAGAAATGCACCTAGCCCCATACCTATAGAAACCGCATGGCCATGTAGCAATCCCGCTTGGAGTTCGAATCCAGGGGACCATGTGTGGCCGTAGGCGTGAGGACGACATTGATGTGTCTCATATAAGTTGTCATATTCAGCCTCGACGTAGCTACGCATCGCTCCCGCCAATATCTTTTGAGCCAGACTGTCAATTTCTGTACCTCGGGACGCATCGGTTGTTCCGAATCTAGTCTTAAATAGAGCGGGACCAGCCACCTCTAATTGTTTGAACAATTCGTAATCCTTCACAATCGCCATTTTGATAATCTCAGCCACACCATGCCGTAACCACCCAAGATGTAGGGTTCCAAAAAAAGATCGATCAGTGAGGGTTAGGACGGGTGCGTGATAAGACCCAGACAGGTTTTTATATCCGTATCCATCACAACATGTTCGTGGTGATGGGCCAGCGTCGATGGCTGATACGATAGAGGATCCTATCATTATGTAAGGCGTGTTTCGGTTAAACAGGGCACAAGCCAATCCTCCAACATCTGCTAGAACACCTCCCCCAATTATTAATACTGGCTCATGACGAGCTACTGCGTGAGTTTTAAAGTCATCGAGGATACTCTCCACCGTTGATAGGACCTTGTCGACTTCCATAGCGCGATAGGTAAGTTTTTCGAGTTCTATCTCATGTGAACCAAAGTAAGCTTCAACTTTTTCGCCAAAGTGCTCCTCTACATTGCTATCGACCAAACATATACATCTACCCAAGGGCTTGTACACATTCTTGAGAATCTTATTGTCTGAATTCAAGATTCCCTCTTCTATTCTTATAGATGTGAACGTCTTGCAACTCATTTCAGCTTCTACTACACAATCATCGGGACTGCTCCAAACAGAGCCTGAACTCTCGCGATATAGGGACGTGGGATAGAGAGCGTGAGGGTTAGTTTTTTCTAGATGATTTCGATAGCGCACGACCTCTTCTCTAAAAATTCCGGACTGTAGCACTTCAGACAGCCTATTTGATCCTGCTTGGGCAGAAGATAACTCTTCAGAAAATTTTTCGAAAACAGAACGTTCCGGCAACGAGAAGATGTGGGCTAGTTCTGCCATATCAGCAGCCAGAAATTTAATC
>CACDEI010000030.1 GCA_902551695.1 uncultured Pseudomonadota bacterium | reverse complement strand
GTGCTTTTTGAAGAGAGAAATTCAGCTCATGGGATTATTTATAAAGACCTTCGGATGCCAGATGAATGTGTATGATTCAGATAAGATATCCAGTCTGTTGCAGAAATCCTTGGGTCTTGAGTTAGTGGATGATCCGAAAGACGCTACAGTTTTTATAGTAAATACCTGTTCCGTTCGTGACAAGGCCCAGCAGAAGTTGTATTCAGAGTTAGGTAGGTGGCGAAAGTTCAAAGAGACCTGTCCCGACACTATAATAGGGGTTGGTGGTTGTGTTGCTAGTCAGGAGGGAGGTGAAATATTAGCTAGAGCGCCCTATGTTGATGTGGTTTTTGGCCCACAAACCCTACATAGGCTCCCTAGTCTGATTAAAAAAGCCAGAGAAAATTCCAAACCTGAAATTGATATAAGTTTTCCGGAGATCGAAAAGTTTGATAACTTGCCAATCGAAAAGACTCAAAAGGCTTCGGTTTATGTGTCTATAATGGAAGGCTGCAGTAAGTATTGTAGCTTTTGTGTCGTACCTTATACTCGCGGAGAGGAATTTAGCCGGCCTTTTGAGGATGTGTTAAAAGAGATCTATTTAGTTGCTAGAGGCGGGGCTAAAGAGGTGACTTTGTTAGGGCAAAATGTTAATGCCTACCAATCGAATAATAATGAGGGAAAAATTGTAGACTTTGCTGCCCTGTTACATTATGTCTCCGCAATTCCTGAAATTGAGAGAATTCGGTACACTACGTCCCATCCGATAGAGTTTAGCCAGAGATTAATTAATGTCCATAAGGAACTTCCGAAGCTAGTAAAACATGTCCACTTACCTGTGCAAAGTGGATCCGACAGGATCTTGCGAAGAATGAAGCGGGGCTATACTTCCCTCGAATATAAGTCGATTATAAGAAGATTAAGAAGCATCTGTCCCGAAATGAGCATCTCGAGTGATTTTATAGTAGGCTTTCCAGGAGAAACGAAGGAAGATTTTAGAGAGACTATGTCTCTGATCGAAGAGGTGAAGTTTGATCAGTCATTCAGTTTTTCCTATAGCTCCCGACCTGGGACTCCAGCTGCTGACCTAGATGATCAGGTGCAAGATAAAGTTAAGCAAGAGAGGCTGGCTTTGCTTCAGTCCAAAATAACCAATTTGGCTAATCATTATTCTAGATCCATGGTTGGGAATATTGAGAAGATTCTAGTGACAGGAGAATCAAAAAAATCTAGCGAGTTATTGGCTGGACGCACAGAAAATAATCGAGTGGTAAACTTTACCGGTGAAAAAGTGCTTATTGGTTCAATGGTGGATGTGAGAATAGAAGAAGTTTTTCCGAATTCATTGGGAGGCTCTTATCTGCCATCAGCGTAGATAGACATTAATTTTGGAAAGTAAAGAGATTCAACTTGAGCTAGAGCCAATTGATAATTCCAGATTGGCTAACCTTTGCGGTCAATTTGACGAAAATTTGCGTTATATTGAGAAAAATACTGGGGTAAGTATCGGGAATAGAGGGAATCAATTCAGGCTAAGCGGGCTAGATGCGAAGGTGTTAGATGCCACCGAGAAGGTTTTAAGAAGATTATATTTGATTACAGAGTCCACCAGTGTGTCTGTGGAGGATGTCCATCTTGAGCTTAAGGGATCTGAGGTTGTTGAACGGAATGCTGATCAAGAAGGTGAGGCTGTATACACTCGTAGAGTGAAAGTGGTCGCGCGAGGCGAGTCTCAGCGAGCTTACATAAAGTCTATCAAGTCTAATGACATATGTTTCGGGATCGGTCCGGCGGGGACCGGAAAAACTTATTTAGCGGTAGCGAGTGCAGTAGCGGCATTAGAATCGGATAGCGTAAGACGTGTATGTCTCGTCAGGCCTGCCGTGGAAGCTGGAGAAAGGCTGGGATTTTTGCCAGGTGATATGGCCCAGAAGATAGATCCATATCTTCGGCCACTTTACGACGCTTTATATGAAATGATTGGGTTTGACCGTGTGAATAAATTGATCGATAAGGGGCTTATTGAGATCGCACCTTTGGCATTCATGAGAGGAAGGTCCCTTAATCATTCTTTTATCATCCTAGACGAAGCTCAGAATACTACTGTGGAGCAAATGAAAATGTTTTTGACTCGAATCGGATTTGGCTCTAAGACTGTAGTGACGGGAGATATTACCCAAATAGACCTACCAAGCGGCAGGGAGTCTGGTCTTAGAAGCGTATCTGATATCTTGTTAGATATTGAAGGGGTGGGGTTTAATTACTTCAGTTCTAAAGATGTAGTCAGGCATAAAATAGTAGGTCGGATTTTGGATGCCTACGAGGCATATGAGAGAAAAAGGAACATAACTTAAGTTTGTATCTTGTTTAACCAAGTGAGGCCTCAGAACTGATAAATTTAATAACACAAGTAATAACTGAAGATGATAGTCTTTACTACGTTAGCCTTGTTGAGCAAGCCGTAACTGCTGTTCCCAAAAAATTCTTCAACGGTTTTGAAACCCTCACAGTTCGTATTGTAGATGTTGAAGAAGCCCGGGAATTGAATAGCGAATTTCGTGGTATTTTTAAACCTACTAATGTTTTGGCATTCCCTTCTGGTGACAGTGATTTTTCTATACCTGGCCACTTGGGTGACATTCTCATTTGTGCCCCGTTGGTGATCTCGGAAGCCGTTCAGGAGCAGGGGGACCCCGCGCATCGATTGATTCATTTGACGGTGCACGGGGTTTTGCATTTAGTCGGTTTCACGCATGACAATAATTTCGATGGAGCCGAAATGGAAGTGATGGAGATCCAGATTTTAGGTAGTCTTGGTATTGAAAATCCTTATCGGGTTAGCGATTCTGCCTTGGAAAATAATGCCTCTAATGCTGCTACGAGAACCTAAGCAGCTGAAGTACTAGTAAAATGTTAGAAAAAATAATAAAAAAAATTTTGGCGTTTCCTCGGTTTGCTAAGGCTTTGTTCGAAAAAAAAGAGCCGAGGGACAATTTGATTAGCTATTTACACGAGGCTGAGTCACTAAATGTGGTTGACGCCGATACTGTGCGAATGATGGAAGGAGCGTTGCTGGTGTCCGAAATGCAGGTGAGGGATATCATGGTTCCTAGGTCTGAAGCTGTTTTCGTTGAGGAGGGTGGGAGTCCGCAAGATTTTTTGAGTAAGGCTGTGGACTCGGGTCACTCTAGGTTTCCTGTATTTGACGATAGAAGGGAAGCTGTAATCGGAATCTTGCTAGCCAAGGACCTCTTAAACAATACCATCTCGGAAGATAAAGTGAATTTAAAGGATCTACTACGACCTCCAGTATTTGTACCAGAAAGTAAGAGATTGAATATCTTATTAAGAGAGTTTAAAGCTAATCGGCAACACTTAGCGGTCGTCGTCGACGAATATGGAACGGTCTCTGGATTAGTTTCTATAGAGGATGTTATTGAGCAAATCGTGGGCGAAATAGACGATGAACACGACTATGATAATGAAGAAAATATTAGGCGGCATGGTAAGGAAAGATATACCGTAAAAGCTACCACTCCTCTTGATGAACTCTCCGAATACTTTAATGTTTCTTTTCAATCGGATGATTGTGAGACCATCGGAGGATTGATAGCGCAAAATATGGGACACGTGCCAAAGAAAGGGGAAGAAAGCTCTCTAAGTGGCTTTCTCTTTAAAGTCTTACGGGCCGATCGACGCCGAGTAAGACTCTTGCGTGTAACAGTAGACGTGAAAGAGTGAGTTGATCAGGGAAGTGGTGTTAAGTGCGGCTTTAAAAAAGTTAAATTTTATTTCCCATTATTGGCGTCATTTTCTGGCAATGATCGGCGGTATACTTTTTCCGCTTTCCTTCTCGCCGTTCGACTTTGATTTGGTCATTTTTATCTCGTTGTTTCTTTTTCTGAAGTCTCTTGTCGGCGCTGATTTGAAAACAGCGTTTTTTGTTGGTTGGATTTTTGGTGTGGCAGTCTTTGGGCTTGGTGTTGGGTGGATCCAGATCAGTATCCACCAATTTGGTATTCCATACTGGGCTTTTTCGTTCGCTCTAACGTTTTTTTTCGTGGCTTTGATGGCCATTTACTATGCTATTTTAGGCCAATGTGTAAGTCTAATAAGCGTTGGTTCGCCACTCTACATAATCACTATACCTTGTTTATGGTTTTTAAGTGAGTATGTTCGGTCAAATTTTCTTACTGGGTTTCCCTGGCTATTAGTGGGGTATACCCAACTAGACGGGCCTTTGAAGGGCTTCATTCCCTTGGTAGGAAGTATAGGATGCTCAGGATTGGTCGTTTTTATCGCAGCTACTCTTTTTTGGTCCTTAAAAAGGTTCAAGTCCCGATGGTCGGCATTGGTTTCTATTTGTTTCTTAGTGTTTTTTTCAAGCTTTTTATTACGGAATGTGGATTGGACTGAAACCCATAAAAATAGTCTTCAAGTAGCTCTCGTTCAGGGAGCTATACCTCAAGAAACAAAGTGGGAAGCTAGTCAACTAGAGGGTTCCATTCAGCGCTACTTGGATTTAACTCAAGAGTATTGGGAGAAGGATTTAATAATCTGGCCCGAGACGGCGTTACCAATTTTTCCTGAAAATATACCAGATATAATTGAGATGTTAAGCAAGAAAGGCTCAGACACTAGTACAGTACTTTTGATAGGTGCTCCTACAAAAGATGTTACTGGAGAAAGATATTTTAATAGCATTTTGCAATTGGGAGCTTCCTCGGATAGTTATTCAAAAAGGAAATTAGTGCCTTACGGAGAATATTTCCCTGGTAAAAATTATTTCAGATTTTTTCATAAATATTTTCTCATTCCGATGTCGGATCTGTCCTCTGGTGATTTTCTGAAAAATTCTTTATCCATCAAGGGTCGTGAAGTGGGTATACTAATTTGCTATGAGGTGGCCTTTACAGATATCGTGTTTTCTTCGCTACCAAAATCACATTTCTTGGTGAATGTAAGTAACGATGCCTGGTTCGGTAATAGCATAGCCCCTTTTCAGCATTTGCAGATTGCTAGAGTGCGAGCCTTAGAATCAGGCAGGCCAATTTTACGAGCAACTAACGATGGACTTACAGCTTTGATAGATCATAAGGGTGGTTTTATCGCCATAGGTCCACAATTTAATCCTGTTGTTGTTTCTGGAACGGTCTTTGGCAGATCGGGTACGACCCCTTATCTTCAGTATGGTGATTATCCTGTGCTGTATTTTTCAGTTTTTATTATCTTTCTGCTGTTGTATAAGCATTTTCGATTTGGTGTTGATTCCAATCACTAAAGCGGCACATGTTGTCATAAGCAAGATACAGAGAAAAAAATTGAAGTCATAATTTGGTTTGATTGGTTCTATGACCATTATTAGTTCAGCATTAATATGCTCGTATGTTCTAGATTGGAAAGGCCACATTCTCCAAAGGGAGGCTGCCAGGAAACCACTAATTATAGCTAGGGCCTTATTTTCGTATTTTTCTAAGAGCAAAGATATTAATCTCACGAAAAATATAAGGGCAGTAGCAATACCTAGACCGAATGGCAGAAGCGTTCGCAATTGAAAATCATTTAATGCGTCTAGAATAAATGCGTACTTTCCCAAGATGATGAGGACGAAAGCACCTGATATACCGGGTGTTATCATTGCGCTTCCAGCGAGTAAACCTGAAAGGAAGAGAAACCAGCTATCTTCTGGAGTTGAGTTTGGAACCGCTGTTAAAATAAAAACGCCCATCATTAAACCTAATGTAATTGGCACAATGATATCCTTCCAAAACCATGCTTGGATTTCTCGTAGCATTACAATCGTTGAACCAGATACCAATCCAAAAAAAATCGAGTAAATTATAGTGGGATATTTTTCTAACAAGTCTGACAATATAACTACTTGCGTGAAAAATAAAACAGCGCTGATTGCGCCAAAGAAGAGTGGAATTAAAAATTTGAAATGTGGTATCCCAAGAGCGGTTTTCCACTGAAGAGACAAAACGGCTTTGAGCCAAACCCAATTGAAGGATTTAAGTGCGTTGACCAAGTGGCGGTATATACCTAATACGATTGCCATTGTTCCGCCTGAGACACCGGGTATTAAATCGGAAGTTCCTATGGCAAACCCTCTAAGAAATGTCTTACCAAGATAGTATCTTTCGTTCATATCTTTGCGTTAGCGATAGGAATGAACTGTGTCTACTAACACTTCTACATGCCTAGGGTCAACTTCCGGTGTGATTCCGTGGCCCAGGTTGAAGATAAATCCTCTTCTATTCCCGATACTTTTTAGAACTTTTCTGGCTTCTAACTTAACTGTTTGAGGGTCAGTTAGCATGACAGCAGGATCAAGATTGCCTTGTAAGGCTATCTTTTCTCCAACAATAGCCCTTGCCCTTGCTAAATCAATTGACCAATCTAAGCCTAATCCATTTATTTCCAATTTAGCTAGGGAATCGAGCCAGAGTCCGCCGCCTTTAGCGAAAACAATTTTTGGAACATTTTTTTCTCTAAGGTTCCCGCAAATATCCTTGAGATATCTTAGTGAGAATTGCTTAAAACATGAGTCTGATAGAATGCCAGCCCAACTATCAAAAATCATTATCGCATCAACACCTGCGTTTATTTGTGCTTCTAAATAGTCGGTAACTGCTTTGGTCAGTTTTTCTAGGAGATATCTCATTTCATCTGGATTACTAAAGAGCTTTTTACGAACGTGGTTGAAATCCTTGCTGCCACTACCTTCAAGCATATAGCAGGCTAAGGTCCAAGGACTCCCACTGAATCCCACAAGTGGTATACTCCCATCCAGTTCTCTCTTAATCAACTTTATTGTGTCCATTACATACCGTAGCTCTCCTTCTGGGTTAGGTATAGGTAGTTGTTTGAAGTCAGATAAATTTTTCAGCTTCTTTGAAAACGTTGGGCCTATTCCTTCTCGAAAATTTAGACCCATACCCATAGCATCGGGTATTGTTAAAATATCTGAGAACAAAATAGCAGCATCTAGTGGAAATCGCTTGATAGGCATTAGTGTAACTTCTGTGGCGAGTTCGGGAGTCTTGCACAGGTTTAAGAAACTCCCAGCTTTTACTCTCGCATTTCTGTATTCAGGGAGATATCGACCGGCTTGGCGCATTATCCAGACGGGTGTTTGGTCAGTTTCCTCGCATCTTAAAGCTTTTAAGAACCTATCGTTCATAAACTACTCTTCAGGTTGAAGTTCTAACTAAAGAGGTGATGGTAGATTGCCCACACCATTTAAGTACTTATCTATGGAGCTTGCTGCCGATCGTCCCTCTGCTATAGCCCACACTATCAACGATTGTCCTCTTCGAATATCTCCTGCTGCGAATATTCCTTCAACGGATGTCATCCAGTCGCTTCCCGTTTTCACGCTTTCAGACTCTGTTAGGTCTAGTCCTAGCTCTTTGATGGGACCACTGGTGTCCGGTCCGGTAAAACCCATTGCAAGGAGTGCGAGTTGGCAAGGAAGTCTCCTGGTCGAATTCGCAACCTCTTCAAATCTTGTAGTCTCACCATCCTTGACCACTCTAACATCAGCTATTTCTAATGCTTCCAATTGGTTATTATTGTTGCTTATAAATCTTTTTGTCGACACGGAAAATTTACGTTCTCCCCCTTCTTCATGGGCAGAAGCTACCCTGTATATTCTAGGCCATTGAGGCCAAGGATTATCTAGTAGGCGCTCTTCGGGAGGTCTCTCTAAAATTTCTAGATTAGTTACTGAACGCGCTCCTTGTCTATGTGCGGTTCCCAAGCAATCTGCTCCAGTGTCTCCACCTCCGATGATAATTACATCTTTGCCGTGGGCACTAAGAAATGATTCCGAAGGATCTTCTCCTTCGCAGATTCTGTTTTGTTGAGATAGAAAATCCATTGCTAAGTGCACTCCTTCATGCTCTCTGCCAGGAACAGGAAGATCTCTGGATTGGGTCGCGCCACCTGCAAGTAAAATAGCGTCATATTCTTTCTGAAGTGTGGTTATTGGTATTTTTACCCCAATATTTGCGTTTTCAACAAAGACGATTCCCTCCTCGCTCAATTGCTTCAACCTACGATCTAAAACGTTTTTTTCCATTTTGAATTCAGGGATTCCATAACGTAGTAATCCACCTATCCGGTCATCGCGTTCAAAAACGGTTACTTCGTGTCCTGCTCTACGAAGTTGCTGAGCTCCAGCTAAGCCTGCTGGTCCAGAGCCGATAATAGCAACTTTTTTCCCAGATTCTGATTTGGGTGGTTTGGGAACTATTCGTCCTTCCTCGAATCCTCGATCTATTATTTCTAGCTCGATAGATTTTATCGATACTGCTGAATCGTTTATTCCCAAAACACATGACCCTTCGCAAGGTGCCGGACAAAGAGTTCCAGTGAATTCGGGGAAATTATTCGTCGCATGCAAACGGTCTAATGCCAGTTCCCAGTTATTTTCTCGTACAAGATCATTCCATTCAGGGATCAGATTTCCTAAAGGACATCCTTGATGACAGAACGGGATTCCGCAGTCCATGCATCGCGATGCCTGTTGGTTAATAAGTGTACCCTTAAATCGAGACATGACCTGCTTCCAGTCCTTAAGTCTTTCATTTACCGGCCTGTAAGGATGTTTCCGTCGATCGTGTTTTAGGAAACCAGTAGGATCAGCCATGAGCCGCCTCCATTACTGCTTCATCTTCGGGCAGTCCCTCTGCTTTGGCTCGCTGAATAGCTTCTAGTACCCTTTTATAGTCTTTTGGCATTACTACGGTAAACAGATTTTTGTGTACTTCCCAATTAGTTAACATTCTTTCCGCTAATTCACTCTCGGTGCATTCATGGTGTTTTTCTATGAGGTTCCTTATTTCTTCTTCTTCTTTCTTGTCTTGAAAACTTTGAAGTCTTACCATGTCTTGATTACACAAAGCTGAAAATTTATCTTTAGGATTATATACGTAGGCTACTCCTCCCGACATTCCAGCTGCAAAGTTTCTCCCGGTTTCACCTAGAATAACGATTCTTCCTCCGGTCATGTATTCACAGCCATGGTCACCGACGCCTTCTACTACTGCCTCTGCACCACTGTTTCTAACTGCGAACCGTTCGCCTGCAATGCCACGGAAGAACGCACTGCCAGAGGTTGCTCCATATAGCACTACGTTGCCAACTAAAATATTTTCTTCGGCACAAAAGGTTGCATTTTTCGGGGGATAAACAACTATTTTGCCTCCAGATAGGCCTTTTCCAACGTAGTCGTTGGCGTCTCCTTCTACGCTCAAGCTGATTCCACGAGGTAGGAATGCTCCAAAACTTTGTCCTGCTGAGCCATTAAATTTTATTTGTATGGTATCTTCTGGCAGACCATCCCTACCGTATTTTTTGGTGACCTCTGAGCCGAGTATAGTTCCTACTGTTCTATTGGTGTTTTCAATTTTCATCTCAGTCTTCACTCTCGCCTTGCTTTCTATCGACTCCTTACACAGCGGCAATAGCGTTGTTCTATCCAGTGAATGATCTAAGGAATGATTTTGCTCTCTAGTTTTGAATAGAGGGTGCTCTTCTAAATTGGGCACCTTCAGAATAGGAGAAAGGTCTAATCCTTTCGCTTTCCAGTGATTTAAGGCTGGAGCATAATCTAAAAAGTCAGCGCGTCCTATAATTTCTTGAACAGAGCGAGCACCTATTTCAGCTAGGTAGATTCTGATCTCTTCAGCAATGAATTTAAAAAAGTTCTCAACAAATTCAGGTTTGCCATTAAACTTTTTCCTAAGAACTGGGTCTTGGGTAGCGACTCCAACTGGACAGGTGTTTAGGTGACATACCCGCATCATAATGCAACCCATAACTACTAACGGTGCGGTCGAAAACCCAAACTCTTCAGCGCCTAATAATGCTGCAATGATGCAGTCTCTTCCGGTCTTTAGCTGGCCATCTACCTGTACCGATATACGGTCTCTTAGCTTGTTTCTTAAAAGCACTTGCTGCGTTTCGGCCAAGCCTAATTCCCATGGGACTCCAGCATGTTTCAGGGAGGTGACGGGTGAAGCACCAGTACCACCATCATAACCAGATATTAGAACCACATCGGAATGTGCCTTAGCAACACCAGCTGCTACGGTGCCTACGCCGACTTCTGATACAAGCTTCACATGCACCCTCGCTTCTGGGTTAGCATTTTTCAGGTCATGTATTAACTGAGCTAAATCTTCTATTGAGTAAATGTCGTGATGAGGTGGCGGGGATATTAATCCCACACCAGGAGTGGAGTATCTTACTTTAGCGACCCAAGGGTAAACTTTGTGGCCAGGGAGTTGGCCACCTTCCCCTGGTTTCGCGCCTTGGGCCATCTTAATCTGAATGTCATCCGCGTTGACTAAGTATTCACTGGTAACTCCGAATCTTCCTGACGCGACTTGCTTTATAGCGCTACGCCGTAAATCCCCATTCGAGTCTGGTGAAAATCTTTCTGGATCTTCCCCACCTTCGCCAGTGTTCGACCTGCCTCCTATTCTGTTAAGCGCTATTGCGAGAGTCTCATGTGCTTCTCCACTAATAGAGCCGTAGGACATTGCTCCAGTATGAAACCGCTTCATAATAGATTCTACTGATTCTACCTCTTCTATATTAATTGGTTTCGTGGTGGATTTAATCTTGAATAAGCCTCGTAAAGTAGCTCTGTTCTTGGATTGATCATTGACTAGCTCAGTGTACTCTTTGAAAATCTTAAATTGCCCGCTTTGGGTTGAGTGTTGTAACTTGAATACGGTATCGGGGTTAAATAAATGGTACTCTCCGTCTCTTCTCCATTGGTATTCTCCTCCGGAATCTAGCATTTGTTCACCCTGGCTATCGAAAGCACGTGTGAACCTCGCTCTTGTTTCAGCCTCAACTGTCTCTAACCCTATTCCTTCGAGGCGGGTGGGAGTGTCCGTGAAGTACGTGTTGACGAATTCTGTGTTGAGACCTATGGCCTCGAATATTTGGGCGCCTCTGTAAGATTGAATGCTAGAGATCCCCATTTTTGACATTATTTTGATTAAACCTTTGTTTACAGCTTTTATATAATTAATATTGTTATCTTCGTCGCTGCTTTTTAGGCTATTTAGTGCTAGGTAGGGATTCACCGCATCTGCTCCATAGCCTATTAAAACAGCAAAATGGTGAACTTCTCGTGGCTCACCAGATTCCACTATGATCGCAGTTTTAGTTCTATTTCCATTTCTTACTAGGTGATGATGGAGCGCGGCAGTATATAAGGCGCTCGGGATAGGGGCTCTTCTATGGTCGGTTCCCTTATCAGATAGAGTTAGAAAGCTATAGCCATTGGCGATGGCATTATCTGCTTTTGCACAGATGTTTTTCAGAGCCTGTCTTATTCCTTGTTCTCTTTCTTCAACAGGGTATACGCAGCTAATACTTTTTCCGCGTAAATCATTGTGGTTGATATTTTTTATTTTTTCACAATCACTGTTATTTATTATCAGTGATGGTAGTCGTAATCGACGACAATTTTTTGATGAAGGCTCTAGTAAGTTATTTTCAGGTCCTATCAGACTCGAGGTTTGGGTCACTAATTCCTCTCTGATGCCATCTAAGGGAGGGTTCGTTACCTGAGCAAACAACTGTTTGAAATAGTCAAACAAGAGCCTAGGACGATTTGATAAGACTGCTAAAGCTGCGTCTGTTCCCATAGAACCAGTGGCCTCAATCCCATTTTCTGACATTGGCTGCATCAAAAGATTGAGGTCCTCTCGAGTGTAACCAAATAACTTTTGTAGAACTATCTTGCTCAAAGAGTCGTCCCCTTCGTGTTCTTCGGCACCAGGTAAGTCAGACAAGTTGACTACCTCTTTATTTAGCCAATCTAGATAGGGTTCTTCTCTAATATATTTTTCTTTCAATTCTTCATCGTCGATTATACGCCCCTCATCAGTATCGACTAAAAAGATTCTGCCAGGTCTGAGTCTTTCTTTGAATTTTATATTTTCAGCAGGTATTTCTAAAACACCAACTTCTGAGGCCATAATCACCATATCATCCTTGGTCACATAGTAGCGAGATGGACGTAGGCCGTTGCGGTCCAATATCGCACCTATAACTTTGCCATCGGTGAAAGACATAGAGGCGGGGCCGTCCCAAGGCTCCATTAAACAAGAGTGATATTCGTAAAAAGCTTTTCTCTCTCTCGACATAGAGCTATGACCACTCCATGCTTCAGGAATCATCATCAATATTGCTAGAGGAAGAGGTCTTCCAGTCATATGTAGAAACTCAACAACCTCGTCGAAAGATGCTGAGTCCGAAGCACCTTCTGTTACTACCGGGAACACTTTCTTCAAATCCTCTTCTAACTCTTTTGACTCGCACAGTGCCTCTCTGGCCTTCATCCAATTTCTATTTCCCCTGAGGGTGTTTATCTCTCCGTTGTGAGCAACAAAACGAAAAGGCTGTGCCAGAGGCCAGGATGGGAAGGTGTTAGTTGAAAAACGAGTGTGGACCATTGCTAGTGCACTCTCCATCCTATCATCTAGAAGCTCCGGATAGACTGACTCTAGTTGTGCTCCAAGAAGCATTCCTTTGTAGACAAAGGTTCTGGCGGATAGGCTTGGGAAATAGATAGCTTCTTTATAAAAAGTGCTCTCTTCGCGTTCGGCACGTTTGCGAATGATGTAGAGTTTTCTCTCGAAGGCCTCGCTAGTAGTGAGTTGTTCGCTTCTTGCGATGAAGACTTGTTCAATGTAGGGCCTGCTATTGTTGGCAGTTGGCCCTATTAATAAGTCATTAACAGGGATATCTCTCCAGCCTAAGACATTTTGACCCTCTTCTTTAATAATGTTCTCAACAACTAGTTTCTGAGCTGCTCGTTCCTTTTCAGACATTGATAGAAATACCAGTCCGGTGCCATACCAATCTACATTCGGTAGACTAAAAGCTCCTTCATCGCAAATTTCTCTGAAAAATTTATCAGGCATTTGAATGAGCAGACCTGCACCGTCACCTGTGTTCTCTTCACAGCCGCATCCACCGCGGTGTTCCATTTTTTCAGATATTACCAGCGCGTCCGCTATAATTTTGTGATTTTTGTTCCCTTTAATATTAACGAGAAAGCCGATTCCACAAGAGTCGTGCTCGAAAGATGGATCATAAAGATCCTTCTCGTTGTCGACATGGTTGGCTGGTTTCAAACGGTCATCTCTCATCGGCAGAGCTATCTCCAAAGCTTGTTATATGGTTACTTACGTAGGAACGTGCAGAAGTAGATTCATTATACTGGGTAAGCGGCAATACTTCATCTCTGATGCGCCTCCAAATCACTTTGGAGTCCAAAAACAGTGATTTATGATACTTAATTCATAAAGTACTTAACGTATTACTAGTGAGATAGTGTCCCCTCGAGGGAGGTTAAATCAATTTTAAGCTTCTCTGCCGCTATCAAGTATCTGCTTAAGAAGGGCGTCAGAATAATCCCGAGTCAAAAAAGCATCTCCTATTTCTCTGAGAAGTACCAGGTTGATTTCTTTATTGGAGCTTTTTTTATCCCCTTGCATAATTTCTATCATCCTGTCTGGAGAGCATTCCGTCGGCGCTCTAGTCGGTAAATTGGCTTTTTTTAAAATTGATTCAATTCTTGAATAGCTCTCATCAGAAATCAGGCCTTGGTCTCGGGATAGTCTAGATGCCATGCAAATCCCGACGGCTACTGCTTCACCGTGGAGCCAGCTTCCATAATTCGTTAATTTTTCAATAGCATGTCCGAAGGTATGGCCAAGATTCAGTATTGCACGAATACCTCTCTCTTTCTCATCTTCAGAAACTACGTCTCTCTTGTTCTCACAAGACTTTCGTATGACTGTGGCAAGTGCTTCAGGGGATCTAGACATAATATGTTCAATATTTTTTTCCAACCATTCGAAGAATAGATAATCCTTAATTAATCCATACTTAATTACCTCTGCGATTCCTGAGATAAACTCCCGCTCTGGTAGGGTTTCCAATAAACTAGTGTCTGAGAGCACTAGTGACGGTTGGTGAAAAGCTCCTATCATATTTTTCCCTAGAGAGTGATTAATAGCAGTTTTTCCACCTACAGACGAATCCACCTGTGCTAAAAGGGTTGTGGGTACTTGAATGTAACGTATCCCTCTCTGATAACAGGCTGCGACGAAGCCACCAAGGTCACCAACCACCCCTCCCCCGAGTGCAATTAATACTGTTCGCCGATCAAGCTTGTTTTGGAGCATGAATGTGGAGATCGCTTCGAACTGTTTCAGATTTTTCTCAGATTCTCCATCGGGCAGGATGTATTCGAAACATCTCTCAGTATTTAGGTTTTCTTTGAGCGTATTCAGGTGCAAGGACGCCACAGTCGTGTTCGATAATATTATGATCGCATCTGAACCCAAGAATTTTTCGAGATAATTGGACTCGCCAAGAATTTTTTGCCCAATATAAATGTCGTATGAGTGGTTGGGAACTTTCAGTGGTACTTTAATCACGATAATAAACCAGATATTTGGGTAACTATATATTCTGCCGAACGCCCATCAATTTCAATTTCAAAATCTGCCGTTTCTACATATAAATGCTCCCTTTCCCTCAGAATTTTCTCTAGGGTGTCTCTGGGATTTGCAGTTTCTAAAAGGGGGCGATTGTTGTCTAGTCGCGTGCGTTCGTCTAAAGTTTCAATTTTCCCCTTCAAATATATGACGATACCGTTATTTTTTAAGTTAAATCTATTCTCACTAAGCAGTATAGCTCCACCACCAGTGGCAATTACTGCTTCAGTAATTCCAGTGAGTTCTTGAATGAGCTGCTGCTCCCGCTTTCGGAAACCTGCCTCTCCTTCAATATCAAAAATCCAGGAAATAGATGCGCCTGTAATGTTTTCCAGACGCTGGTCGGTGTCGATAAAATCAAAGTCTAGTTGTTTAGCTAGTATCCTGCCTATGGTGGTCTTACCAACACCCATTGGCCCGATTAGTACAATTCGTTTACACTCGTTATATTTCGACAGGGGCATTATAATTTAACCTTTTCAGTGTTCCCTTAGAAGCGGAACTTCTGTGGCCTAAAATATGGCGGTTAGGGGCTAAGGGTAAATCCCTGGTCAAGAATTCTCGGTGTAATAAAGACCAGTAGTTCCTTCTTTTTTTCTGATCTGCTGTTGCTGCGAAATAGCCTTCCCAAAACTGGAATATCTCCTAAAACTGGCACCGCTCTTCTACTATTTGTGTCGGTGGATTCATAAACGCCACCTAAGACAACCGTCTCGCCGTCTTGAACTAAAACCTGAGTTATCAGATTGTTTGTATCTATGCTGGGAATGCCTGAAAATATTGTTCCAACCGAATCCTTGTTAACCTTGAGATCCATAATAATTCTATCGTCTGGGGTAATTTGGGGCGTAACTTTAAGACTTAACACAGCCTTTTTGAAAGAAACTGATGTCGCACCGCTAGAAGCAGCTTCAAGAAAAGGTATTTCCGTACCCGATTCTATTGTTGCTTCTCTTTGATTAGCAGTGATGACTGTGGGTGTCGATATTATGTCTCCTCGTCCTTCTGCTTGGGCCGCTTGGAGTTCTAGGTTTAGTAGGTAACTACCCTGTTTTCCAATCATCATCCTCAGAGCTCCAGCAGGACCTGCAACTGGTAGGGAAACTTGATAGTTTTCCTTTGAGACAGCTGTATCTGTCAAATTCTGAAAGCTTGTGACGGTTCCAACTTCGGCATCTCCACCTATTCCCCCTCCAATGATGATATTTGGATTACCCCCCACTGCCCCCGGGTTGGTACTGAGGCTGTATCCTAACTTAACTCCTAAATCCTTCGAGAAATCATCATTGGCAATCACTATTTTTGACTCGATCTGAACTTGTCTTACTGGAATATCCAGAGCGATGAGGATTTTCTTTATTTCTTTTAGATAAGTTTTAGTCTCCTGAATGAGTAAGGTGTTTGTTCGCTCATCAACTGTGACGTTACCTCGTTCAGAGATCAAATTGTTAGCTTCATTTCTAATGATGGCAGCCATGTCGCTAGCTTTTGCATAGTTGACTTGAATAAACTCTGTATGAAGTGGACTCAGCTCTAGGTATTGTTGTTTGCTCTCTAACTCCAATCTTTCTCTAGCTGTCAACTCTTCTTGAGGTGCGACCATCATTACGTTTCCAACTTCTCTTTTCCCTAGGCCTCTGGCTTTTAGGATGATATCTAAAGCCTGATCCCAAGGGACGTTTTTTAATCTTAGGGTGATACTGCCTTCAACCGAGTCACTTGCAACTAGATTCTTATTGGTAAAATCGGCTAACAGCTGCAGTATCGCGCGCACTTCGATATCTTGAAAGTTTAGCGATAATCGTTCGCCTGAGTAAGTATCATTACCTATTTCGCTATCGGAAGAGTAATTATGGGGGGGAAAATGTATTTAAACAGACTATCTTGCTTGAAAAAACCGACCTTTATATGTGCCGTTATTTTGATAACTGGAATAATGCCAGCATACGCTGCAAGGGTTGACTCAGTTAAGCTAGATGTTGCCGCGGACAATACTACGACCATCTCAATCAATCTTTCTAAACCTCTGGAAAGTGAACCAAGAAGCTTCCTAACTGAAACACCCCCAAGGCTTTCTATTGATTTAGAAGGCACTTTTGAAATGGCAAACAATTCTTCCGTAAACGATGGTTTAGTCAAAGACCTTCAATTGGTTGCAAGTGGAGATAGGTCTAGGCTCATCTTTGATTTAAGAGAAATGGTATCTCACAAGCTTACATACAGTAATAGGGAAGTACTGATTCAACTGACACAGAGCGCTTCAAAGGCAGACAACTTACAAAGTACTCCTAAAATTGCGCCTAAAATTGAAAACATAGATTTCAACCGCGTTGAAGTCGAAAAAGCCCGCATCACAGTAGAGCTATCTCATCCAGATATACCCATTAGCGTAAACACGAATGAAAATGAGATCGTAATAGATTTTGCGGGCGCAACCTTGCCGGAACGATTGAACCGAAAACTAAAAATAGCTGAACTTGGCACTCC
>CACDEI010000029.1 GCA_902551695.1 uncultured Pseudomonadota bacterium | reverse complement strand
ATGACAAATGCCAGCTACAAAACCTAATCCGTCTGGGTTAACCCTGGACGGTTTTTCTGGGGCATGCTCGATTTTAAGTCTAGCCATCTGGGGGTTAACCATTCCGTCATTAGAATGCACCAAAGAGCAAGCGACTTCGCAAACGTTGCACTCTGTGCACTGATTTCTTAGTGCAAATAGTTTCTCTACTACATTCGGGATTTCTTCACCTTCCGCAAACCGATCCATTCCTGTAGCCATTTCTTTTTGAAATTGTTCACTCACTCCTAAAACTCCTTAGCCAAAAATGCTAATATCGACTTCACGTTTCACAAACTTAGAATGTTGCAGCGCGAAAACGTAAACATAAGATTAATATAACAAAATATTGGTTTATTAGGTAACCTAATCATGAGTGTAAAAGAGTCAGTGGACTGGTACGAAAATCAAGAGGGCACTTGCTTACCGGCTATCAGGATACTCGAATGTGTGTTTGTGCTCGAAGAATCCGAGAAAATCTTACATCTCCACACCGAAGAATTAGATATTAAATTGGTCGATTCTGAAGCAAGGTACTTCAAAAATGGAACTCCCCCCTTAGAAGAACGTGCCCGATGCCAAGTAATACCACCGTTTGTAAATGCCTTCAGAGCAATCAAACTCCGCAAAGCAGGTTGAAAAGGTGAATCAATTATCCGCCATCGAGGCAGCTTCTTTTTTCGAATCTAATCCCGATGCTCTTTATGTGGATGTACGGACCGTTGCTGAATTTGCGCTTGGTCATCCGAAACTACGGTGCGTAAATATACCGATGCTCTTTCGCTATCCAACAACTGATAAAACATTACAAAACGACGCTTTCTTACTGGTCGCAAGTCATGCTTTATCTGAAACTGATGAGCTCATCATCGGGAGCGAGAGAAATGCTAGAGCCCATCAAGCATATAAAGTGTTGGAAGATTCCGGTTTCTCAAAAATTGGATTACTAATAGACGGCCACCTGGGATGGATGAAATCTGGGATGCCGACTACGGGAGACAATAGAGATGGTGTTAGTTACGCTTCTTTATTAACAGGTGCTCGTAGGACTAAAAAAAATAAAACCGAATAGTACTAAAATTTACCCGTTCTAGGCGGTGCTGCCATTGCTGGCGTATTTTTTAGGCTAGTGCTAGCTTGTCCGTAAGACTTCAAGGACTTGGAAGGGGTAACGGGAGCATTGACTGCACTTCCCCCTCCAATCAGACGCTGTACTGGCGTATCCGCTGGGGTGTCTCCTAACTCAGCTTTAGCGTACTCACACAATTGGCCCCAGGTTTCGAATCGCTGAGACATCCCATGAACTACCTCTAAAGTCACACCGTTTTCTTCGCAAAAATAATCGTATAGGGGCATCTTTAAGACCTCAAAATTTAAGTCATTAACACTCCAATTATAAGGGATACTGGCCTCAGTCCAAGTACTCAGGCAAAATTAAATCCAATATCAATGACACCATTGCAAAATGGAAACGCTGGGGGGGGCGTGAAGACATGGATAAATCAGAAGCATCTTTGATGTGGCCAAGACGCTACTCCATCGTAGCCCTATGCGTTTTGGCCGTTTTCGTCTGCTACATCGACCGAGTAAATATTTCTGTTGCAATTATTGCTATGCAAGCCGAGTATGGCTGGAGTGAAACCACCAAAGGACTAGTATTGTCATCCTTTTTTATAGGATACATGCTATTTATGGTCCCAAGCGGTTGGCTAGCCAATCGGTTAGGTGGCAAGTTAGTACTCGGGGCAGCAGTCCTCTGGTGGTCCATTTTTACCTTCCTCACTCCCGCTGCTGCCAGTTTTGGATTAGCGCTGCTTTTGGCTGCTAGAATAGCCATGGGCGCGGGTGAAGCGGCCATGTTCCCCTCAGCCTACAACCTATACGCGAGGTGGGTGCCAGAGCGCGAAAGATCCCGCGCAGTGGCTTTATTGATAGGTGGAATTCCTATGGGTACACTTTTTGCGCTTGTTGTAACCGGATGGCTAGTAACTCGATTTGGTTGGGAGAGTGTTTTCTATATTTTCGGAGTAAGCGGCATTCTTTGGTACTTGCTTTGGCATTATTTTGGGCATAACGATCCTCAAACGGACCCACGTTGTAGCACTTTAGAGAAAGAATTTTTGACTAGCAACCTTCAGGGCCTTGATAAACAATCGAAAAACAATGTGCCTCAACACATCCCTTGGAAAAAATTCTTTTCTACCCCGGCTATTTGGGCTTTGATAATAAATCACTTTTGCAGCAACTGGGGCTTCTACATGCTTTTAGCCTGGTTACCTAGCTATTTCAGCGCTACATTGAGCTTGGGTATAGTCAATGCTGGTATCTATTCTGCTGCCCCTTGGTTAACGATGTTTTTAGTAGGTAATATCGGAGGTTTTGTGGCTGATAATTTAGTATCAAGAGGCTTCCGATTAATAACGGTTAGAAAACTCATGCAGGTCACCGGACTCTTGGGGTCCGGATTATGCTTTTGGATGGCTCAAGACGTTACGAGCGCCCCAGCAGCACTGTCGTTGATGTGTGGGGCTCTAGGATTCGTAGCTCTAACTTGGTCCGGATTTGTCCCGAACCACCTCGACATCGCACCCAAATACGCAGATATTCTAATGGGCGTGACTAATACCGCAGGAACCATACCCGGTATAATTGGAATTGCTGTGACCGGCTGGCTTGTAGAAACTACGGGCAGCTACGCCTCCCCATTCGCACTTTGTGCTGCAATAAACCTCGTTGGTGCTGTAATTTGGTTATTTTTCGCCAAGGCAGAAGAACTCATTGACTAGCAAGCTCAGGCCCGATATAAAAAACAATATCAAAAACTAAGAAAACCCAACGCAAATGGAGGAGATGGAATGGCTGAGGCTTTTATAATTGATGCAACTCGTAGCCCAACTGGTAAGAGAAAGGGGTCCCTTCAAGACCTACACGCCGCAGACTTAGGTGCTCATGTAATCAAAACAATAGTAGAAAGAAATCCAATCCCAGACAACGAGTATGATGATGTCATTTTCGGAACAATAGATGCGATCGGCCCTTTAGCGGGCGATATTGCAAGGACCTGTTGGTTAACAGCCGGTTACAGTGAAGCAGTACCCGGAGTGACTATTGACCGCCAATGTGGATCCTCTCAACAATCTGTCCATTTCGCAGCCCAGGCTGTCATGTCTGGCGTAAATGATATAGTGATTGCGGGAGGAGTCCAAACAATGTCAAAAATTCCGATTGGCTCTTCATCCACTGCAGCAGGCGGTTTTGGTTTCAAAGACCCTTTCTCAAGCTCTCCAGGTTGGGTGGCGCGTTACGGCGAGGATCCACCGACGCAGTTTAAAGGCGCCCAAATGATGGCAGACAAGTGGGGCTTATCTCGTAGGGATCTTGAAGAATATTCCGCTGAGTCACACCGCAGAGCTGCTACCGCTATTAAAGAAGGTCGATTTGAAAAGGAAATCGAACCTTTAAATGGCCTAACCATGGACGAGACCGTAAGAGAGGGAACAACAGTCGAGCAAATGTCAGAACTGGATACCATTTTCGGATTATCCAAAATTACTGCTGCTGTATCGAGTCAGACTTGTGATGGTTCATCTGCAATGTTAATTGCATCTGAGAGTGCGGTAAAAAAATATAACTTAAAACCCAGAGCCAGAATACATCACATGTCTGTTCGCGCCGAAGATCCGATGATTATGCTGTCAGCTCCTATTATGACCACTAACTATGCATTAGAGAAGGCAGGAATGAAAATTGACGACATAGACCTAGTAGAGATTAACGAAGCATTCGCACCGGTGCCCATAGCATGGCTAAAAGAAATAGACTTTCCTCATGAAAAAACCAACGTGAATGGAGGCGCCATAGCACTAGGTCACCCCATTGGAGCGACTGGGACCAAACTAATGACTACACTACTGCATGAACTAGAGAGAACGAACGGAAAATACGGACTACAAACCATGTGTGAAGGTGGCGGTCAAGCAAATGTCACGATTATAGAGCGCCTTTGAAAATTGGACAGGCGAATGACAAGTAACACTTCAGGTGGTCCTGAATATTAGTTAAGGGAGGGGAATAATTATGAAAATCGCATGTTTTCATCTGATGCCTTATCGTGATCTGGAAGACGACTTTGAGAAGAAATATCCTTCATCATGGTTCTCGTTGCCGTTCAGCGAAGTGGCTGATCGTCAAAAGGTATCTCAATACTTTAATTGGACTTTGGATGAACTTACTTTTGCTGCGGAATCGGGTTTTGATGGAGTATGCACTAACGAACACCACCAAAATGCGTATGGCTTTATGGTAAACCCCAACCTGATGGGATCTGTATTAGCTAGAGCGACAAGGGGAACAGACACTGCAATAATTCAAATGGGTGAAACTGCCGTGTTCCTTAACCCGCCTATTCGCGTAGCAGAGGAGTACGCAATGCTAGACGCAATATCTGAGGGTCGCTTAGTGGCAGGCTTTCCCGTCGGTCTTGGAGGAGACTTCTCCTATAGTTACGGAATGGCACCCATGGAACAGCGAGCAAGATATTACGAAGCTCATGATCTCATAAAAAAAGCATGGACAGCTACTGAAGGGTTTGCCTGGAATGGCACTTATTACCAACTACCAATGGTAAATATTTGGCCCCAACCCTTTCAGCAACCTCATCCCCCAATTTGGGTCCCCGGAAATGCTAGTCCTAGCACCTGGGACTTTGTTCTCAAGCATGATTATTCTTATTGCTTCTTGACATACTTCGGAGCAAAAGGCGCTAAACACATGGTGGAAGGTTTTTGGCAACGCGCGGAAGAATTAGGGAGAGACCGCAACCCATACAGACTCAACTTTTTAATTCCAGTCGGAGTATCAGAAACCGACGAGCAGGCGGAAAAGGACTATGGCCATGCAGCAGAATATTTGTACCACAAGGGACTGCATTTGCCAGAGCAATTGTTAGCACCTCCTGGACATATGACCCACTCCAGCCTCACACACCTAATCACCAAACGACCCTTTCCACCTTATGACGAATTCAAAAAAATGAAGTTCAATGATTTTAATAACAAGGATTACGTCGTTTGTGGTAGCGCTAAAACTGTTACAGATAGGCTCACTGAGATTGTAAAAACACTGAACGTCGGGCATTTAATGATCCTGCCTCAATTCGGCTCCTTATCTCACGAGAAAACTATGACCAACATAGACCGAATTGCTAAAAACGTACTCCCAAGTCTAAGGGGAATTTGGGAAGATACTTCCTGGGAAGATAAATGGTGGCCAAGTGGAGCAGAAAAGAAAGTTAAGCAAGCGGCTTAACTAAAACCCTAGAGTATTTGCAGGACATAAATTAAGGAAAAAGTTATGGCAAAACCCAGAAAAAGGGTGGTTTCAGTACTAGGTGGCTCCCTAGAAATGACAGTGAATGTTGCGGGCAAAGGAAAACCTCTACTCTTTTTACACTCGGCAGGCGGATTTTATTGGGACGATTTTCTAGATGAACTATCGGAGCATTACAAAGTATATGCTCCCCATTTTCCAGGAACCGCCCCTGGGAGACCCAATGACATTGAAAAAATAGATAACCTATGGGATACAGTCATCGCCTATGAAGATCTGCTTGACGCATTAAAAATAAAAAAATGTGTTTTGATGGGGCATTCTTTCGGTGGGCTCTTGGCAAGCGAACTTGCGGCGCAGCGACCAAAGGCGATCCAGAAACTTATATTGATTGCTCCAATTGGTCTCTGGACGGAAAAAGCTCCCTACTCAGTTTGGAATTGGTGCTCCCCAAGCTTCGAAGAGATCATGGATGTACTTTTTTATGATAAAAGTCACCCTGCCGTTGTCAAGCGTATGACGCCACCAGCTAAAACACGTGCGGCGGACCAGTGGACAATTGATTTTATATGGACCTTGGGCTGTACCGCTAAAGTGATATGGCCTATTCCCGATAAAGGACTGAAAAAAAGAGTCCATCGAATCGGCTGTCCTAGTCTTGTAGTCTGGGGAGAAGATGACAAGCTTATACCACCAGTCTACGCGGAAGAATTTGGTAGAGCGCTCAATGATTCGGAGATCTACATGATACCAAAATGTGGACATGAACCTCCTTTGGAGCAAAAAGCCCTTCTTTTCAATAAAGTTCATCCATTTATTCAGTCTTAACATCAGCAGGAAAACGGACTATGGAATTTGGAGTAGCGTTCCCCTCTCGAGTTGGCGACTATAAGCTCGTAGAACTAGCCGAGTCCGTCGGATTTGATCAAGCCTGGTTCTTTGACTCCCAAATGATTTACTCTGACGTGTATGCCACGATGGCACTCGCGGCTCATCATACGAATCGAATAAAGATTGCTACCGGTGTTGCTGTTGCGGCTACAAGAATAGCCCCGGTGATAGCTCACTCCATCGCGACAATCGCGCAATTAGCCCCGGGGAGAGTAGAACTAGGGCTTGGCAATGGAAATACTGCGCGGCTAACGATGGGTGTTCCGCCAGTAAGTCTCTCTGTTCTTAAAAAAGAAATAAGGACAATTAAACAACTTTTGAAAGGCGAAAGAACACTGCATGATTATGAAGGTCAAGAGAAACATATACAGTTCCTTCACCAAGATAATGACTTCATTAATCTGAAGCATCCCATCCCAATCACGCTCTCCGCTTTTGGACCCAAAACTTTGAAATTTTGTGCCGAAGAGTGCGATGCTCACTTAACTTGGAATATTTCCAATGGCGACCTATCATCCACCCGACGATCAATAGCCCAATTTGCAACAGAAAAGAATCGAAAGGGTTGTGTTCCCACTAAAGGAATTTTTCCTTTAGCGATTCTAGAAAAAGGCGAAGACGAAAATAGTGAATCGGTTCTTGAATCATTGGCTCCATTCGTCACCAACCTCCTCCATGTATTATGTGAATGGGATGAAAAATTACTTCCTAGTGATCCTAAAATTACAGAAATAGCGAGGGAATATAAAGAATATGTAAACACTATAGCGCCAGAAGAACGGCATCTTGTACTTCACCAAGGACACTTAATCTACTGCAGACCTGAGGAGCAGAAATATATTACATCGGACATAGCCAACATAGCCGCTATGATAGGCTCACCAAGTGAAATAATAGAAAGAATTAAGCATATGGAAAGTTTAGGACTATCTCACTTCGCGTTTCAGGTAACAAACAAACCCGAAGAACAGATAAGGCGATTTGCGAAAGAAATCATCTCAAGATATTAAGAATTCCCATGTCTTGGAAAAAAGAAATCGAGGAAATAGATAAGCGACGTAACCTTGCTAAACAACAGGGCGGAGCAGAAGCTACAAAAAGACACCACCTTAAGGGAAAACTAACCGCTCGAGAGAGAATCGACGCTATATTAGACACTAATACCTTCAAAGAAATGGGCGCGATCGCCGGTGAAGCAAACATAGACGAAAATGGCGTCACCAAATCCTATGATCCAGCAAACTACATTGTTGGCATGGGAAAGGTAAACAAAAAAAACGTAGCTATCGGAGTAGAAGATTTTACTGTTAAAGGAGGATCCCCAAATACTTCAGGACTACGAAAAAGTATTTACGCTGAGCATTTAGCGTTAAATTATAAAATTCCACTGATTAGACTTCTTGAAGGAGGCGGTGGAAGTGTGCAAAAAGGTGCCGATCAAGATGACCCCAAGGTTTGGGGAGACGCACTTTTTGGAAAGCCTAGATTCAATGTCATTGCAGAAGTTATGGGAAAAATTCCGGTTGTATCGGCAGCACTAGGTCCTGTTGCAGGCTTTCCGGCTGGTAGGCTTGTCACCTCTCATTTTTCAGTAATGACCCAAGAAACCGCACAAGTGATGGTCGCAGGACCCGCAGTAGTTAAGCGAGCGCTTGGTGTAGACCTCACGAAGGAGCAGCTTGGAGGAGCTACTATCCACTGTCGATCTGGAATCATTGATAATCTAGCAAATGACGAAGAACACGCTTTTAAACTCTTACGAGACTTCCTGTCTTTCCTTCCCTCCAACGCTTGGGAAAGAACCAACAAATTACAGTCAAATGATTCACCAAAAAGAACTGCACCTGATCTGAATAGCTTAATACCTAGAGATAGAAAAATATCCTACGATATCTTTCAGATTTTGAATTCGGTCCTGGACCAAGATACCTTTTTTGAATTAAGCCCGCTTTACGGCCCAGGATTGGTCGTTGGACTAGCACGCTTAGACGGCCAGCCTGTTGGTATAGCAGCAAACAACTGTAATCACAATGCAGGGGCCATGACAGTGGAATCTGCTCAAAAAATGAGACGCCTCATAGAACTCTGCGATACTTTTCATATTCCCATTGTGAATTTTGTTGATGAGCCTGGTTTCATGATTGGTCTAGAGGCCGAAAAAGCCGGAACTATAAGGTATGGAATGGCGGCCGTGGCAGCAGCCTCTCAAGCAACCGTACCCTGGGCTTCAATTAGAATCAGGAAGTCTTACGGCGTAGCCTCAGCCGCACATTTTGGCCCTAATACGTATATAGTAGATTGGCCCTCAGTGGAATCAGGAGCCTTGCCAGTGGAAGGTGGCGTGGCCGTAGCCTTTCATCGACAAATCGCCTCGGCTGAAAATCCTGAATTGATGAGGCAAGAATTAGAGAAGCAACTAATAGAAGCTCAGTCACCCTTCTTAGCTGCAGAGTCTTTTAGTGCACACGACATTATAGAACCCTCCCAGACAAGACAATATCTATGTCAATGGATAGACTGGATACAGCCGCTACTTGATCAACTTATAAAACCTGTCTCCTTTTCGATTAGGCCTTAGTTTATCCCGAGGGCAAGGCTTAAGGTATCACCTATTTCATCTCGAATAACTAAATCAGCTAATCCATCAAGATCAGTAGGTTGATGATTTATAATGACTAAAGTAGCTCCGTTGTCTTTTGCAATCCGAGGTAAACTTGCAGCTGGATAAACTACTAGGGAAGAACCCAACACCAAAAATAGGTCACAATCTCTCGCTGCATGATCCGCTTTTCTCACGGCACCCTGTGGCATTGCCTGACCAAAGGAAATTGTTGCAGTTTTTATAAATCCCCCACATTGATCACATAGGGGAGGCTCATTAGCGATCTTAAATTCCTTCAGAACCACATCTAGAGCGAAGTTCTTGCTACACTCAAGGCACACTGCTTTGGTAGCGTTCCCATGAATTTCTATTATCTTTTTGGCATCTACACCAGATACTTGATGCAGCCCGTCCACATTTTGTGTGATCAAAGCCCTCAAAAAACCTTTACTATCAAGATAAGCGACCGCACGATGCCCATTGTTTGGCCGAGCTTTTTCTAAGTCAAAATTAAGCTTACATTTCTGCCGCCAAGATTCCACCCTTGCGGCCTTTGAGGCCATAAATTCATCGAAGGAAATAGGCTTGTATTTCAACCATAAACCATTTGTACCTCTAAAATCAGGAATACCTGATAGGGTACTGATTCCCGCACCAGTAAAAACTACTATGCGTTCACTATGGCTGATAATTTCAGAAAGTTTTTTGACGGAATTTTTCATTACATCGTAGAATATTGACTTGAAACGCTTTACGCGAGAAAGTTTTATGCTAATTACAGTCCTAGTTTAACACGCTAGATGGCAAGCAAAGAGAATCTTTGAATGAATGAAAAAAAAGAATTCGAAATACCTGACAAACTAACACCTCGTATCGAGGACTATGGTTATGATTTAGAGGAAAAATTAGCCTCGGTTGTCAACATAAAAACAAAAATTCCAGAAGATGCCTTCACAGCGAGTGTATTAGGCACAGATCGTGCCGGTCATGGAGTTCTTATCCAAAACGATGGATTGGTGGTGACAATAGGCTATCTAATTGCTGAAGCAAAAGAGGTCTGGATTTCAGCAGGAAACGGCCAAACGGTCCCCGGACATGTAGTGGGTTATGATTACGACTCAGGGTTTGGGCTAGTCCAGGCACTTGGGAAACTCAATTTGCCTATTTCAGACTTTGCCAATTTTAAACTAGAGGCTTCACAGAAGAACTTAGTCTTAGCTGGCTGTGGTGGAATCTCTAGGTCAATTAATGTCTCGAACTTTGAGCGAAAGGAGTTTGCTGGCTACTGGGAATACGTTTTAGATGATGCAATTTACACTTCACCTGCACATCCTGATTGGGGTGGTGCAGCCTTATTTGATGGTGAAGGAAACATTGCGGGAATAGGATCATTATTCGTTGAAAACTTTTCAGAGAAATATCCCAATCATCAAGCTAATTTATGTGTGCCAACGGAGTTACTGACACCTATTTTGTCAGAAATCTGCAAGTATGGACAAAAAATAACAACCGCCAGACCTTGGCTAGGTTTTTTTGTCTCACTGGTCGATGGAGAGTATCTTGTTCTTGGTGCTTATCAGAATGGACCGGCCTACAAAGCGGGGATAAAAGCAGGAGATACTATAGAACTGGTGGCTGACAAAAACCCTGCCGACTTAGCAGATTTTTTCAGAAGCATATGGGCGCTCGGACCAGCAGGTTCAGATATTGAATTCTCTGTCAGGAGAGGCTCCAGTCGCTTTAAGGTCGAAGTTAAATCTACCGACCGAATGTCATTGTGGAAGTCGCCTGAACTGCATTAATTTTTTGAAATAACATTGCGCTAGGATAGAGCACCATGGGAGAAAAAATGAATATCCAACCACCAAGTCTGACAGAAATTAAAAAAGCTGCTAATGACCTCTATTTTAATATGGATGAGTCCGAAATTTCTGAGTACTCAGAATTTATGGGCGGATTAATAGCGGGGGTTAACCTAGTAGAATCTTTAGACGAGCCAAAACTTCCGACCAAATACCCTAGGGGAGAGTTAATCAGGCCCACTGAGAAAGAGAATCGCTACAACGCATGGTTTTGGAAGTGCAGCATAAAAGGAAAATCAGAGGGTAAACTAGCTGGGAAAAGCGTCGTGATAAAAGACAACATTTGCGTAGCAGGCGTTCCAATGATGAACGGGTCTAATGTATTTGAAGGTCTGATTCCTGATCAAGATGCTACCGTCGTTACTAGAGTTTTGGACGAGGGCGGTCAAATCCTTGGAAAGGCTGTATGTGAAAACTTTTGCTTTTCTGGAGGGAGCCACACCAGTGCAACAGGGCCCGTTTTGAATCCTCATAATATAGCTTATATGGCCGGGGGATCATCCAGTGGATGCGCAGCATTAATTGTATCCGGAGAATGTGACATGGGTATTGGAAGTGATCAGGGAGGTTCAGTAAGAATGCCAGCTTCTTTTTCTGGTTGCTTTGGTATAAAGCCAACCTATGGTCTGGTCCCTTACACCGGTGCTTCGGGAATAGACCAGTCAGTAGATCATTTGGGGCCGATGGCAGCAAACACAAAAGATTGTGCTCTTCTTTTAGAAGTGATAGCGGGCTTTGATGAAGGCAGAGATCCTAGACAAAAAAATCCGATTACCAAGAAATATTCGGAGCTTTACCAGAAGGGTGTGAAAGGAATGAGGATCGGGCTTGTTGAAGAATCTTTTGCGATGCCAGGACATGAAGAGGATGTGAGCAACCTAGTGAGGGAGACTGCACAAAGTCTTGGTGAGCAAGGTGCCATCATAAACAGAATATCTATTCCGGAACATGAGTACGCTGGCGCGATTATGCTAGTAAGCATTTTGGACGGTACCCTGTCTACTTTTACAGAGCAAGGTCCCAATGGGCCTAATTTCCAGGGTCATTCTATGACGGAGGCCATTAAGTTCTACTACTCCGCACGCAGAGAGAAAGCAAACCTGATGCCAGTAACGGTCAAAAATTTCCTTTTATTCGCAAAGATAATGCGCGAACGTTATGGAAATTATTACTCGGCAAAAGCTCAAAATCAAGTCAGAAATATCAGTAAAATTTATGATAAAGCGCTAGGTGAACAAGACCTACTACTCATGCCTACCACTCCTATGAAGGCTCATAAACTACCTGATAAAAATGCTACTAATGGCGAAATCCTTGGATGTGCTTTAGACATGCTTGGAAACACCTCACCTTTCGACGCTACTGGACATCCGAGCATGAGTGTGCCCATAGGGAAATCGGAAGGCCTTCCCGTAGGCTTGATGCTAACTGGAAGGCGAACAGAGGATGATTTGGTACTACGAGGCTCTCAAGCAATTGAGGAACTCCTAGCTTCCTAGCATTTGCATGTTAAACTGGAGCAAGAACCACTTTGAAAAAGAAATATAATCTAGCGAGGATACAAGTGACTGAGTTTGAAAAGCAATTGGATAAAATGGCCCATGGAAATGGCTTCATCGCAGCCTTGGATCAGAGTGGAGGCAGCACCCCAAAAGCCCTAGGGAATTATGGTTTAGATGAATCTGCTTGGAACAATGAAGAGGAAATGTTTGACCTTGTCCATAAAATGAGAGAACGAATTGTAACTAATCCCTCTTTTACAGGAAATAGAATTCTTGGAGCTATTCTCTTTGAAAATACCATGAATGGAACATTTAAAGGCAAACCATCCACAGATTATCTTTGGAGTAAGAAAGAGGTGATACCTTTTCTAAAAATAGACAAAGGTCTGGCCGATGAAAAAAATGGAGCCCAACTGATGAAACCGATTCCTGGATTAGAGCAAAGTCTAGCAGGTGCAAAAAAACAAAACATATTTGGCACAAAAATGAGATCGGTTATAAAAGAAGCTAACGAAAGCAGCATAAACAGTGTTGTAGAACAGCAGTTCCAAATTGCCGAACAAATATTGGAAAGCGGCTTAATCCCCATCGTAGAGCCAGAAGTCGACATTAACTGTGCCGAGAAATCAAAAGCGGAATCCTTCTTGTTGAACGCTATCGAAACAAAAGTAAACAATCTGGGTTCCAAGCAGATAATACTCAAGCTTACACTCCCTGAGAAAGATAACTTATTTCTCCCTCTCGCCAATCATGAAAATGTGCTCCGGGTGGTGGCTTTATCAGGGGGATACCCAAGAGAGGAAGCTAACAAGAGACTTTCGGTAAACAAGCAACTAATCGCCAGTTTCTCCCGCGCGCTCACTGAAGGGCTAAATGCTCAACAAACAGAAGATGAATTCACCAAGCTTTTAGATTCCTCAATTGAGAGCATCTATAGAGCTTCTCATTGAGAGGAAAAAATGGAACCATTAAAAATTGGAGAGGCAGCACCTGATTTCTTCTTAGAAAATCAAGATGGCGAGCCTGTAGAACTCAGTTCTTTCAGAGGGAAATATCTCATTATGTGGTGGTATCCGGTTGCGGACACACCCGGCTGAACTATAGAGGGAAAAGGGTTCCGTGATAGAATCCGAGATTACCAAAATAATAATGTAGCTATTTTAGGGATAAGCGCAGATCCAAAAGGGGAAAATCTGAAGTTTAAAAACAAATATGATTTTCCTTTTGACTTGGCAAGCGATACCGAACTAGTAGTTTCCAAAAAATATGGGGTTTGTGGTCCGGGTGACGAGAGAACACCTCGAATCTCAGTTCTTATTAGTCCAGATGGGAAGATCATTAAAACCTTCACTGATGTGGATCCAAAAACTCATGCCGATACAGTGCTGCAAGCAGTTTCTAATAGATAGTGGAAAACTCGAGAGCCTAGTTTAATTTTTCTAGAAATACTTCAAGAGCAGTTACAACCTCTTTAGGTTTTTCAACAAAAGGCCAATGTCCAGCGTCTTCGATAACAACAAGACTACAGTCGGGCATTCGTTCTTCCAAATACTGATGGTACTTGAGGGGTGTCAATACGTCCTCTCGTCCACAAATAGCCAAGGTTGGCAGTTCTATTTTGCTTACCCTGGACATAAAGTCGCACGTATCATCGGCTATCCAATCTTTAAAGGTCACCAGGGCTGAAGAATTATCAGTAATTTCACGGATATTTTTAATTATCGAATCTGCAGTTTTATCTGAGAAGCCTACTCTGGAGTTTTTCTTTCGCTTTTGTGGCTCCGCAGCCTCTTTTCTTGCCAAATCTAATACTTCTGGAGAGACCCTAAGCCGAGCTCCGCTATCAATTAATATCAGCCCCCTCACTAACTGTGAGTCGTAAAGTGTCATTGCAATGGATACTCCCCCACCCATCGAATGTCCTACCAAGACACAATCCTCCCACCCAACGTACTGTACTAACGCAGAGCAGAAAGCAGCATAATCTGCCACACCCCGAAAACCGATCCCTG
Organism: uncultured Pseudomonadota bacterium; assembly: GCA_902551695.1. Classification (GTDB taxonomy): domain Bacteria; phylum Pseudomonadota; class Gammaproteobacteria; genus TMED69. The sequence goes on along the minus strand of CACDEI010000029.1, from coordinate 2,895 downwards.
AAGAATTGCCATGGCCTGGTAAATCGATTGCGATCACATCATGATTTTTACTTAGCTCACTTAATAAATCTAAAAACACTCTACTATCGCAACCCGTACCATGAACTAATAAGATCCTAAATCTCGGATGATTAGCCCTTTGACGAATATAACTTATTTCTAACCCTTCAAAAATCATAGAGTAGCGCATCGTCCGTTCCTTTCTCTGCAAAAAAATAAATCTCTAATCAGTTTTTTGATATTATTCGACTTCGAGTGAAGATCCTTTTCAATAGGTCCCGCCCAGGAGAATATCATGAAATGTCGAGCAGCGGTGTTACATAAAATGGGAGCCCCAGAACCCTATACAAATTCACGCCCTATAAAGATCGAAGAAATCGAACTTGATCCGCCAGGTGAGGGAGAAGTCCTTATAAAAGTCGCGGCGGCGGGCTTGTGCCATTCTGACTTATCTGTCGTTAATGGCTCGAGGCCTCGTCCATTGCCGATGGTAATCGGTCACGAAGCCTCTGGCATTGTCGAGGCGGTGGGCCCAGGAAAATGTTTATTGGAGCGAGGGGATCATGTCGTGGCAGTGTTTGTGCCTAGTTGCGGTACCTGTATTCCATGCAGCGAGGGGAGACCGGCGTTATGCGAACCCGCTGCCATTTCTAATGCGAACGGTACTCTTTTAGAGGGCAGGAAACGGATTAAGTTTAAAGGAGAATATATTTCCCATCATGTCGGCGTATCATGTTTCTCCGAATACGCGGTAGTGTCTCAACACTCACTAGTAAAGATTGACAAAGCCATTCCGCTTGACCTAGCGGCCCTATTTGGATGTGCTGTAATTACGGGAGTCGGTGCAGTAGTAAATACTGCCCAATTAAACATGGGCGACACAGCGGCCGTTGTCGGGCTAGGAGGGACCGGCCTGGCAGCAGTTCTTGGCGCAAAAGCCAGTGGCGCAAAAAGCGTAATTGGGGTGGATTTAAACGAGAATAAACTAGAGCTAGGTCTCGAAGTAGGCTGCGACGTGGTATTCAATGGAAAAGACCCTGATCTGATAAACAAAGTACGAGATTACACTGACGGTGGTGCAGACTTTGCCTTCGAGTGTGTTGGTTCTAAGCAAGCCATGGAGATTGCCTATTCACTTACACGAAGAGGGGGCACAACTTGCACCAGTGGCTTATCTGACCCCGCCGAGAAATTTGCAATACAACATGTGAATCTAGTAGCCGAGGAGAAAACCATCAAAGGAAGTTATCTGGGAAGTTGCATTCCCAAAAGAGACATACCGAGTTATATCGAGCTGGAGAGAAACGGAAGATTACCGGTTTCACAATTAATGAGCGAAAAAATTTCGCTAGATGAAATTAACTCGGGCTTTGACGCGCTTAGTCAGGGGAATACTGTCAGGCAATTAATTATTTTCGGCTGATTCGGGCAAGCGGATTTTTTTGACTAAATCCACCACATCTTCCGGGGGTGGTTTTGTTAATTTACTAACAGTTATCGCAACTAGAAAATTCAAAAGAGCCCCCAATGTTCCTATTCCATCAGGCGAAATCCCGAAAAACCAGTTATCCGCCTGATTATTTTCTGGATAAAGGAATTTGAAATAGACAATATAGAGGAAAGTAAAAAGCAATCCGGATAACATGCCGGCTACCGCGCCCTCTTTATTTACTCTGACAGAAAAAATTCCGAGCATAATAGCTGGAAATAACGATGCAGCAGCTAACCCAAAAGCAAAGGCAACTACTTGAGCCACAAACCCTGGCGGATTTATACCTAGATAGCCCGCTACGAGAATAGCTACCGCTGCAGCGACTCGGGCGTAATACAGCTCCTGACGGTCAGTTACATTTCGAGCAAATGTTTTCTTAATGAGGTCGTGAGAAACTGAGGCTGAAATAACTAGGAGTAGTCCTGCAGCAGTGGAGAGGGCGGCAGCGAGACTCCCAGCGGCTACTAAGGCAACTACCCAAGGCGGTAACTGGGCGATCTCAGGATTCGCTAAAACCATGATATCTCGATCAACATAAATTTCATTCTCACTATTTGAGCCTGGGTTGACCACTTTTCTTTCCCCGAATTCTCCCCTCTCCTTATCCTTTGAAAAGTTTAGTTTGCCTTCGAAGGCTTTACCTGGTCCATATTGGATAAGCCCATCACTATTTTTATCAATCCAACCAATAAGCCCTACATCCTCCCATTTTTTCACCCAACTGGGAGCTTGCGAATATTCTGTTTCGTGTACTGTATCGATGAAGTTAAGTCGAGCAAAAGCGCCTACTGTTGGCGCGGTAGCGTACAATATCGCTATAAAAAATAATGCATAGGCAGCGGACCTTCTGGCGTCGGCCACTTTTGGTACAGTAAAGAATCTTACGATGACATGTGGTAAACCCGCAGTGCCAATCATTAAAGCCAATGTGATTGCAAACATGTCCACCGTCGACTTGGTTGATGCAGTGTATGCGCGGAAGCCAAGCTCCTCTAATACAGTATCTAGTTTATCCAAAACATAGACGTCCGGTTCTGCCAAAAGGACGGAGCCTAATCCAATCTGAGGAATTACATTACCGGTAATCAATAACGAGATATATATAGCCGGTACCATGTAAGCAAAAATTAAAATGCAGTATTGAGCAACCTGTGTGTAAGTTATTCCCTTCATACCACCCAAAACAGCGTACATAAAAACCACCACCATTCCGACAAGAACCCCCCAATTTATCGGAATATTTAAAAACTGGGAGAAAACAATCCCGACACCACGCATTTGTCCCGCTACATACGTAAACGAAATAATTATCAGACAAACCACTGCCACCACTCTCGCATATTTAGAGTAGTATCTTGTTCCAATAAAATCCGGGACAGTAAATTGCCCAAATTTTCTTAAAT
>CACDEI010000028.1 GCA_902551695.1 uncultured Pseudomonadota bacterium | reverse complement strand
GACAGCTAAAAAAACGACAGCTAAAAAAACAACAGCGAAATCCCAAGCAGGTAGAAGAAAGACAAAACGTTCCGATAAAGCGAGAACAACAGGAGGGCTCCTAAAGAAAAAGGCCGCTACAAAAAAGCGCACCCCCGCAAAAAGCGGAAAAGCTAAATTACCAGAATCCAAGAAAAAACCAAACAAAAAAGGAAATTTAAGCAAAAAAACTAAGGCTAATTCAGAAAAGCCAGTTTTGAAATCTGAAGAGATGGATTCATCTCAACAAAAAGCCAGGCTTAAAAAATTAATTGAAAAAGGACGAGAGCAAGGGTTTCTCACCTACCATGAAGTTAACGATCACCTTCCAAAAGACATTGTTGATCCAGATCAAATAGAAGACATGGTTAATACGATAAATGCCATGGGCATCACAGTTTATGAAACTGCGCCAGACATAGATGCAATACTTTTGAGTGACGCTGAGGTCGACGAAGATGCTGCCGAGGAAGCTGCCCTAGCTGCTGTAGACAATGAATTCGGCAGAACTACTGATCCCGTTAGAATGTACATGCGCGAAATGGGCACCGTCGACTTGCTTACTCGAGAGGGTGAAATAAAAATTGCCAAAAGGATAGAAGAAGGCTTGAAGCAGGTGCAAACCGCTTTAATCGAGTTTCCAATGGTTTCAAAAGTTTTAATGGAAACCTACACCACCTTGGCTCAAACAGAAGAATTTAAAGTAACAGAGATAGTCACAGGATTTACCGATCTGACGGAGGCCGCAATTGCAAATGCAAATGCTGCTGCAGCCTCGAGTGCTACTAATGAGGAGTCAACAGAATCCGATGACGATGACCCAGAAACGAAGCTGGACCCGGAAGAAGTTGCCAAAAGATTTAAAAAGCTTGGAAAAATATTAAAAAAACTAGAAGCCGCAGAAAAAAGCTCAGGAAAAGAAAGCAGTCGTTACATAAAAATTAAAAAAGAACTTCAAGATTATTTTGTTGAATTCAAATTATCACCTTTTCTGAATGAGAGGCTGGCCAACATTGTTCACACGACGGTAAAGGAGGTACGGGAGACTGAAAGAGAACTAATGCAACTATGTGTTAAAGATTGCAAAGTTCCAAAAAAGGAGTTCATAGAAGCTTATAAAAAATATGGTGCTAACAGAAGCCTACTTTCGACATTAGAGAAGGGCAAGAAACCGTATAATGAAACCCTTAAAGCAAATGATTCAGAATTAGAAATACTAATCGATACTTTCAGAATCATTGAAAATAAAACAGCTCTCACAGTTGCGGAAGTCAAAGAGATCAGTCGAAAAATGTCAATCGGAGAGGCGAAGGCTCGCCGCGCTAAAAAAGAGATGGTAGAAGCGAATTTACGACTAGTAATATCAATCGCAAAAAAATACACCAACCGCGGACTATTGTTCCTCGATTTAATTCAGGAAGGTAATATCGGCCTAATGAAAGCAGTCGACAAATTCGAGTATAGAAGAGGATATAAGTTCTCTACCTACGCCACCTGGTGGATACGGCAAGCTATCACTCGGTCAATAGCGGACCAGGCTAGAACGATTAGAATTCCGGTACACATGATAGAGACGATAAATAAATTAAATCGGATATCAAGACAAATACTCCAAGAACAAGGGAGAGAGCCAACTCCTGAGGAACTATCCGAGAGAATGGAGTTGCCGGAAGAAAAAGTAAGAAAAGTTCTCAAGATAGCGAAAGAACCAATATCAATGGAGACTCCCATCGGAGACGACGAAGACTCTCACCTAGGAGACTTTATTGAGGATCAAAATATTCAAACCCCAAGTGATTCCGCTACTTTTGAAGGTCTATCTAAAAGTACTCATGAGGTACTTGATGGCCTCACTTTAAGAGAGGCCAAAGTACTTAGAATGAGATTTGGAATAAAAATGAATACCGACCACACGTTAGAAGAAGTGGGGAAACAATTCGACGTTACCAGAGAGAGGATCAGACAGATAGAGGCCAAGGCTCTGAGAAAACTTAGACATCCATCACGATCAGAAAAACTCAGAACCTTTTTGGATAGTGGAGATTAATCTCTAAAATCATAAGCAAATTAAAGTTGTTCTCTGGGCCCTTAGCTCAGTTGGTTAGAGCAGGGGACTCATAATCCCTTGGTCGTAGGTTCGAGTCCTACAGGGCCCACCAACTTCCCTTCCAGTATCGTCCAAAGTAATCCAAGGTCCCCCTCCCCTTCGGAGAATAAAGGGAAGACCTATCGGGAAAAGTTTTTATACTGATGAGTTTTTATACTGATGATATTTATCTAAACCTTTAACCCATCTGATGAAGGGCACAAAGTTTGTTCCCCGCAGGGTCGCGTAAATATGCAAGATAAAGGTTACCAAATGCGCTTTCGCGAACTCCAGGCGGGTCTTCTATCGACTGACCACCGTTCGCCACTCCCGCAGCATGCCAAGCATCCACCTGTTCTACAGAACTACATGCAAACCCTATGGTACTCCCGTTCCCATGGGTAGCTGGTTGCCCGTCAATCGGTGGTGTTAAACCAAAAATTTTACCATCGTGCATAAACATCAGTCGCCCTTTATCATCGACTACTCCTGGGTTAGCCCCTAATGCTCCAAGTAAAGCATTATAGAAAGTCTTTGACTGCTCGATATCATTAGTCCCGAGAATTACATGAGAAAACATAATTACCTCCATTAGTAAAATCTATCGATATAGTATAGCTAAATTGTTTAACTCTGACCTACATATGGCCTACAATTCAATTAGCGATGCTTAATGACTAAATGTAAGTTAATGATTTTAGTTAGGAAGAGAGTTTTAGAGCAGGGGACTCATAATCCCTTGGTCGTAGGTTCGAGTCCTACAGGGCCCACCAACTCCCACCTACAATCAAATACTTACATAGAGTCCCCTCAAGCTTGAAGTGGGACTTCAAGTGCTCTAACCACTGCTTTTTATGTCCTGTGGTCTACGGAGCGTCTACTTTTTACTTACTTGTTCGCTCGACGTTGTTTAAAACGACGAGGAAACGAATGTCATGCATATTAAGATTACTAAGCGGATGATTGAAAAAGCCCCTATCCCTTCTAACGGAGACTTATTCATAAGAGACACTCAACTAAAAGGTTTCGGTGCTAGGGTTACTTGTAAAGGAACCATCAGTTTTTTTGCAGAAGGAAAAATAAAAAGAATTGGTTCAAAAAGATTATCATTGGGACGCTATCCAGTAATGGATATTACTACTGCCCGACATCTAGCCAAGGATACTTTGTATAACTTTAGTAAAGGAATCGTTCCCGATAGACGGGAATCAGATGCAACACTTTTTAGTCTGAAAGATACTATCGAAAGGTATCTATCCTCTCGCTCCCTGAAGAGCGAGGCTGATTATAGACGGGTAACCAAGAGAGTATTCGGAGATTGGTTAGATAGACCCGTAAGGTCAATCACCAGAGAAGATATCGAGAAAAGATACTGTGATAGAGCCCTCAAGAAGGGCTGTAAAGCACAGACCAATAAGGCCATGAGATACTTGAATACCATCCTTAATTTCGCCTTAACGGAGACTATAAACGGTACTCCCCTCTTGCTTTCAAACCCCGTTAAAGTGCTCTCAGATAAGCGTTATGACCGCTCTGTGAAGCCTAAAAAGACCTTTATAGAAGCCTCTCAATTACCCACTTGGGTAGAGGCGGTAAGGAGATTATGTACTCCTCTGGCAAGAGATTTATTACTACTCCAGGTACAGACAGGATTACGGGATAGTGAGGCGAAGGGACTCCTTTGGGAGGATGTAGACTTCGAGAATAGACTGTTCACCGTACGGAATACCAAGAACGGAAGTGACCTTACTATCCCCATGTCAGAACAGGTTTATAAGCTCCTATTGGGCAGAAAGAATAATGATACTTCTGATATCTATGTCTTTCCAAATAAGACTCTAACTGGTCCTGTGACCTCCATCTGGAAACAGAAAGATAAGGTCATACAAGAGACAGGCATACAATTCACTCACCACTGTTTAAGAAGAACCTTTGCTTCTCTCCTTAAAAAAGAGTTAGGAGTAGATATACCTACGATATCTATTCTTCTTAACCATACTCCTCAAGGAGTAACCCAGAAGCATTATTTGACTTCCTCACCTAAAGATTTTAGAAAGGAGTATCAGGAACTAGGCAATATTATTAACGATACAAACTACTGAGAAAAAAATGGACAACAACGAAAACAATAATTCGAAAGACCTTCATCATATTAAATTAATACTCGGCCTGATTGCTGGCGTACTAATCGCGATGGGACTGAAATATTTCGGACATCTATAAAACAGCAAGACAAATAGTAAAATGCACGGGAAGGATGAAGTCTACTCCGAAAAAGGCCATCCCCTAACAATAACTATCTACAGAGAAGGCGTTATAGCACGCTGTATTTTAGGAGATTGTTATGAAGAGAACGCTGCTCCTTATTAACTCGTTCTGCTCTCAACACCCCTTATAGTTCTTCGCAACACACTCTCGTGCGAGTTTCTGTGCTTGTTCTATTTGGGAAGGAGTCATCTGCTTTCCAAACTCATCTCTCAAGTTTTCACCAAGTTGATTTCCATTCATCGCAGCAATATTTCCCCACATATAAGCATAGACATAATCTTTTAGTACCCCTCTCCCAAAAGCATACATGACACCCAGAGCTCCTTGAGCAGGTGCATTCCCTTGTTCAGCAGCAAGGGTGTACCACTTCACCGCAGTCTTATAATCCTGTGGAACGCCTTGTTCGCTGTAGTACATATTACCCAGATTGTACTGCGCAGTTGCATTCCCTTGTTCAACAGCAAGGGCGTACCATTTCATCGCAGTCTTATAATCCTGTGGTACACCTAGTCCGTTGCGGTACATCGAACCCAGATTTCCTTGGGCAAATGCCATCCCTTGTTCAGCAGCAAGGGTGTACCACTTCACCGCAGTCTTATAATCCTGTGGTACACCTTGTCCCTCATGGTACATCTGACCCAAATTGTATTGGGCACGCATATTCCCTTGTTTCGCAGCAAGGGTGTACCACTCCACCGCAGTCTTATAACCCTTCGGAACTCCTAGTCCGCCGTCGTACATAGAACCCAGATAGTACTGGGCATCTGCATTCCCCTGTTGCGCTAGAGGTGTCCATTCCTTAAGAGCAGTTGCATAATCTCCTTTTTGGTATGCATCAGAACCTTTCTGCAAATCAGCACTCCAACTCACTCCTGAACTTCCAAGAAGCACGGACATCATCAGAATGGGGATTAAAGTATATCGGTTCATAGTCTAAGTTTTACCACAGGAAGGTGAGAGAGAAAAAGGCCTAATGATTTTTCAGCTTTGTAATTCACAACAAATGCAGTTGTTCTGCAGAATTTTCCTTTCCCTCACAATATGGACACCAATTATCTTCACGAATCATATTATAGGCTCGGGTAGTCCAAGTATGACCCTTGTTGCAAGAGAAATTTAACTTAGTATGTCCATTTTTGTATTCAGGGGAAAGGCATTTACCTCCCCGCTTTTTAGCCACCTTTTGAAAATAAGCGATGGAATATTTACGAGGCTTAGGGCATTCAGGGCAAACCTTGCTATATGTTGTCCTGCGATTGACAGAAAGACGATAACTATGTCCGAATTCACATACCCACCAAACCTCTTTACCACTACCGTAAGAAAAATTTTCAGGCTTCAGTGGGTAGTTCTTATCGAAATCCCACTCCTTAACAAGCGAAGGGTGGGTCTCTATCAAGGACTTTTCTGGAAACGGGTAAGGAAAATAACTTCTGTATTTCTTAAACAACTTATCATTTTGAAACCCCTCTTCCTCAAGATAAGCATTTATTTTCTTCTTCAACTCATCAGCGGTGAACGGGAGGAGTTTTCGTACCACCTCATTCAAATGGTGTTTTTCTAATGAGCGAGCAGTTCCACTCAACTGCACCACAATATCGTCTCCCGATAAGGCTTTTAGAGGATGCTCTCTAACCCTCAGAAGATTTATATCGTGCGATTTTACAAAAAGGTTTTTCCTAAGGTCTGAATCCTCTTTTCCTTTATGCCAGTGCTTACCGTCATACTCTATCGCCACATTAATAGAAGGAAGAAAAATATCGACTTCTATTCCTTCAATCTTATATCTGCTCTTAACATCATCAAACAAAAATTTCAGCTCACTCAAAATCCTTATTTCTGGTTCTGAGGATTGATTAGAGCAACGAGGACAATTAGTACCACCCGCGGTCCTATTCTTAACACTCGTCGAATACTCATGATTTTCTGGGCACAACCACCAAACTTTTTTATCCGATTTAGAAGTTACGTCTTGAGGGGTCAATATCCCATTTTTTTTAGGGTGCCACTCCTTGGCGATATCCGGAAACACTGTAAGTAAATCGTTACCTTTGCCCACCCTTCTACCAGAACAATAAGGACACTTCGTGTTCTTCGAAGTTCTAGCATTTATTTTCGCATCATAAGTGTGGCCTTTAGGGCACAACCACCAAACTTTCTTAGCGGTTCCGTGAGTCACATCCTTGGGAGAGAGCTCTCCGTTTTTCGTAGGATGCCATTCCCTGGCAATCTCAGGGAAGACTACAAGCAGATTATTATCTTCACCAACTTTATTACCAGAACAATAAGGGCAACCTGTATTATTTGTCGTTCTATTAGCTATAGTCGAAAAGTGACTATGGCTCTTTGCACATAACCACCACACCTTTTGGTTACTACCATGAGTAAAATCTTCGGGTTTTAACTCACCGTTCTTTGTGGGATGCCACTCTTTAACGAGATGAGGGTAGGATGACAATAACTTCTTCATTCTTATTCTTATATTATTTTGAGTCTATCCACTCTCTAAACTCTTTCCAACGTTTTCGATAACCATTAGTTCTTTTAGTCCTTTTTACCCCTTTCATCGGGTCGAATGTAGTGAGCGGGTCTCGCATCAGCATTCTAGCCTCATCCATGCCTCTAAATTCTTGAGTCAGGTTTGGTTTGAATCCAAACCTTTTTTTAAAGGCCTTTTCCATTTCTGAGCGTAACTCCCCAGTATGGTCAAAAGGAATAATGTAACTATCGTGCACTGTCAATATGGGTCGTCTTCTTTCGGTAAAATGTTTCACCACTTCGTGAGTAATATCCGAATCGATTCGCATACATTCGATACCCTTATCTTTACCCATGAGATGTGCAATATCTGGATGCCTTTTTTTAAAGGCTTCCAGTAGCACCGATAATTCACTATTCGTGAGCTTCCCTACTCCATCCTGAGCTAACCGTTCTTCTTTTCGAAAGGCGCTGAATGCGTCTTTCTCTGTCTTCGCGTTAATCGCAAACAGCACTAAGAATTTAATCCACTTTCTCTGAGTCTTTGTATCTAGCCCCATCAGGGGTGCTAGCTCATAGATATCCCCTGTAGGAGGCACCTTTCCTTCCATTCCATAGAGAATCATAGGATGCATACTCGAGTAATCTATCTCCACTGTATCCAAGTCATTAATCAATATGCCTGCTCGTTCTTCTTCATTAATGCTTTCCCACCAACCTCCGTTGTAACGACCGTTGTATTGCGTACTCCCTCTACTAAAGGTTCTTCGAATGAACTTATATTTATCATGCACTCGAGCGATAATGCGTTCGCTCCCATCAGGTTGCAGTCTCTTAAATATAGGTTCCTCAAGCGGTCCTGCATCTATAAAGGAATTAGTGAGTAGTTCGTTATAGGCGTGTAAATCCTTTCGCCACTGAACTAATGGTTCATGGCTAAAGTCCTCGTCTTTGTAATTCATTATCCGATTGTCTTTATCACGGATAATTATCACTTCTTTGTTTTTATGAAGTGAGATGGACTTAGGTGTGAAAGTAGCCGATTTAAAATAATCGATTAATTTGGCGGTAGGCCATATACGACTCGTTTTATTATCGGTCGGGTTCCCTGGAACAAATACGCCTCCCTTGTAGTAGAGCAATCCTTCTTCTATCAGGAATTTAGTCATCGGTATGATGGACTCGGGTATGTATAAACCGTTCACCCTGGGATTAGCTTTATAGTATTTTTTGTCGAAAGATATCCCGGTACATAAAGTGGGGTCAGTACACCAATTCACATAAAGGTCTAACAGGAGTGTCTTAAAGACTTGCTTTCTAGGAGTCTTAGGCCGCTTTCCTATGCCCTTAGGGGCAGGGAATGCTGCCTGCAGATAAGCGTCCCAGAGGGAATCAACAAATGCATTTACTTCGGGGTAATCAGAATGAGTATGTACATTAAGGGGTAACGAGTGATTTAACGCTTCGATAGAGCGTGTAGGTGTAGGGACATAGGACATACAGCATCCTCTATATAAATACCTATATATATTCCCAGCCCTTTTGAAGGGCTTGGAATATACTATTTATATCTTATATCTATAGTCTTCCATTACACAGGGTTTTATTAAGAGTCTCCATAAAGTACCCACATTACCCCCTTTTAAGGGGAATTAGTTCTACGAATTAACTAATTATTTAGAGGAAAAAACTAATTCATTTGCCCGAATAACTAATTCGGGAATATATTAGAAGAATAGATAAGAACTTATAGGCATAGATGATGGAAAAGACCGCTTTAAGTACCTCGAACCAAAATAGATTTGCTCTGACTCTCTCTGACAAGCTGAGGGCTGTCGCTGCTATAGCAGTTGTTTTAATGATTTTACCCCATCAATCAAATGCCACCATGATTTATTACAAGGCTGGCACGGCCAAAGAGCGAATAGCAAAAAGAGAGTTGGTAGAAGCCAAAACAGCAAAGCTTCGAGCAGAAACCGAAAGAATTAAGGCAGAAACCGCGAAATTACAAGCCCAAACCGAACGACTAAATTCAGAAAAAGTAGCTCAAAAGGAGGGCCTTAAGGCCTATAAAAAAAAAGATTATAAAACTGCTATGACTATCCTAATGAGAGAGGCTGAGCGAGGGAACGGCACAGCGCAATCTTACGTAGGACAGATGTACCTCGACGGGAAAGGAGTAAAAAAGAACAGAGAAGAAGCAGTATATTGGATTACCAGGGCGGCACAGAATGATGTTCCCAGTTGCCAAAGATTCCTTGGACAAATTTACGCTAAGGGACAAGATGTAGAGCAAGACATGAAAGAGGCGATACGTTGGTTCCAAAGAGCTGCAAAAGCGGGAGACGAGTATTCAAAGGAATTCTTAAAAAAGTATAGTGAGATTAAAAAGAAAAATACGGGTTAATATTTCACCCTCACCTCAAGTCCTCAAATACAACTTTCTGAGTACGCATCTTCTTCACTTGAGCCATCGTCATCCAACAAGATAGAAAGACTGTGGAATCCTCTAGCATCTTCCCTCGAGTCCGCCCTGGCAGAAAAGCCTTGTCACCCTTTTTCTCATAAGGAACACCAGTTCCAATTAAAAGATTTTCCAACGTAGAGGCCTTGACCCCAAAATTTATATTTTCAGGAATAGTCCCTAGGTTTTTTATCGCGAACTTCAAATCCAGCTTAGCGACCGCTACTCCAACAACATTGCCTGCTTCATTTATTATCGGCCCTCCACTGTTACCCTGTTGAAGAGCCGCGTCTATTTGGACTTGAGCATAGTTATCACTGATACCACTTAAAGAACTAATGATTCCTTTAGTAGTCTTAACACGGGAACTTAAACTAGTACCAAACGGGAAGCCTGCTACGTAAACGTCTTGTGTAAGGTAAGCAGGGCTTTCACTAATTTTTAGATAGGAATCCGACTTTAAATCAGCCTTTAAAACGGCGATATCGTTTACCGGGTCCGACCCAATCATAGAAGCCTTATAAATTCCAGTGGCCTGCCGTGCTTTGATATCTTGACAACCCTGAATGACATGATTATTCGTGACTATATGGCCTTCACGAGAAACTAAAAACCCAGAGCCTGATGAAGCCGGATGAAGTTTCTTAGATTCCGCTAATCGCCTTTCTTTTTCTATAGCAATCCTTGCTGCGTCCTCAACCTCTTTTTTCTTCCTCGCTTCTTTCGCTAACCGTTCCCTCTCCTTTGTCTCTTTCGCTAACCGTTCCCTCTCCTTTGCAGCTTCCTGGCGCCTCTGCTCCTCTAAAACTAAACGCTTTCTTTCTGCTTCTGCCTTCTTTCTCTCTTTCTCTCTTTCCGCGGCTAGAAGTTTCTCTTCCAACCTCAATTTAGCGCTGCGAAAATCGGCTTTTAACATGTAATTTTTACCCATCACCTGCTCTTGATAAGCAGGCAACTGCATCTCTATGGGTGGGGGTGGAAAATCGGCTAAATTTATATGCACATCACTACGCCAGCATTCACTACCGATACATTCGAATTCTATTATCTCAGCCCCCGAAGGGAGCGTTAAAGCCTTGCTTGCAATGTTTTCTTTCTGCATTTCAGACAAAGGCAATCTGTATTTTCCGACGAACTCATATTCATTTTTCGTTTGTTTGAAAACGGGATATACCTCTAAGGGCTCTTTTCCTATTCCTGAAATTCGAATACGAGGAGATATTTTACCGGGGTTTTCCCAATTATTATCACCGGTCTGTTTTCGCCTTTGTTTTACTACGTTAATGCCTGCTACTACGCGGTTGATACAGCCCTTAGCAAACTTCCATTCCACAGCAATGGCAGGAGGTGCTCCAGTAAGAACATTTATAGGGGTAATGACGGCAGCTAAAGGTAAGACCAAAGCTTTCTGCAAAAAGCTTCCTACAGGACCAAAATTCCAAGTTTCAACTCTTGTCTTTTCCACTCTCGGGGCTTCAAACCCGACTTTCGCCGTTAGCGCTTTAACGCTAAGAATCAACACCAAGCCATTTTTAGATTCGGAAACACGAAAATCGGTCCCATTAATAAGAAGCAATTCTTCGTAGTATTTAGCCAATCCAACTTCTTTGGTTTCATACCGAACTTTTGGAACCACGTTTCCATAACCAAAGTTCGGTAGCGCAGGTTTATCACATTCAGGTAGCTCGGCTAGGCAAGCGCTACTTAAGAACAAAGTCATCGCTATAGCGGTTCCCCAATAGCGGCGTGTTAGATACTTCATAGCCCTAATCTTCTACTGATAGGGAGGTATTAATCAATATCGAATCGTAAATATTCTCTATTTAGTAGGGTATAGCTTAGAAAACAGAAGTAGAGAAACGATTTTCCTTGATTTAAAGAGGGAATTTGAGATTATCTAGAAATGAGATGTCTAATCTTACTTCTTTGTTTACTCGTAAGCCTACCTGTCAATAGTCGTAGCTTTAACCACTCTACAAACAAAGTTTGCGATACCCTAAAAGATTACTGGGACGATTGTAGAGGCAAGAGGCGGGGGGGCTACGATACTCGATACTGGGAGGAAGGCTATTACAAAAACAACAAGCTCGATGGGGGCGGAAAAATACGATGGGAAACTGGGGCCAAATATAATGGATGGTTTAAAGACAACATCCCCCATGGCATAGGTACATATACATGGCCCGATAATTCAACTTGGACCGGCCCATGGAAAGGTTGGCAACAGCATGGCTATGGCACTTTAACCTACGGTAGTCTGTGGGAAGCAATGAAAAACTGGGATTTTACAAAAGAAAAAAAAGGTTATTGGGTGGAAGGTACGTACGTCAGCGAAAGTAGAAACGCTTTCGAAAGAATTTATAACAACTGTATTCTCGACAAAAGCGATGGTCGCGATATGAAAGTGCACACGGTGAGAAAAGCAGCGGAAAGCTCTTGCAAGGAGATAGCTAAAGACCCTTCTTGGTTAGAATCCTTTAAATACGATTAGATGGGAACCGTTCCCTTTTCTGAAGTATGAGAGGGGTAGGAATATATATATAGCGTTAGGAATCCAGAGTCCCCCTCCCCTTCGGGAAATAAAGGGAAGACCTAAGGGGAAAAGTTTTCAGATTAGTTTTAGTAAATAAACATTAAATTGTTTAACTCTGACCTACATATGGCCTACTTTTTGCCAATAGGGCAATATTCTAAATCTCCCACCTTGTTCTGGGTATTATCATCTACAGTAGTTTTGAAAGTAGAGTGGAATCGATTGACAAGAGCTGAAAGTCCTACAGAACCACACAATTCCATTAACTCATCAGAGGAAAAATATTTTTTGAGCTGATCATACAACTCATCATCAACTCTATTATGCAAAGTCAACTCTTCAGCATACTTAAGAACCAATCTGTCAATATCGCTGAACGAATCATAGTCTTCCGGGTTACCCATTCCTGCAATTTCTTCTCTAGAGAGTCCGACGCCCTGACCGAGCATCACATGTGTAGGAATTCAATAATGACAAGAGTTAAGCTGAGAGGCTCTTAAGTAGGCAAGCTCACGATACCTAGCCTCTAATTTAGAATCCTGATATAAAGCAAGAACTATTTCCTTAAACCCTTTCAACAGGCGATCGTTATTCGCAAACATTTTGAATACATTTAGAATAGAAAATCCTTGCTTTTCTAGCTCATTGTAGACTTTGTTGACTTCTACGGACGCATCATTCTTTTCTACCAGCGGTATACGAGACATTGACAGCACCTTTTAAAATTTGTTGTTTTGCTTATATTTCCCTAGGAGCATAATCGATTAGGGGACTTTTTTGTATTTTCAACGCAATTTTTTCGAATGTATAAAAAATATCGGGAATGACTCTGAGATCTCCATAGAGGATCTCTGAGAGGACTTCTCTTTGCACTGATCCTAGGGTATTCAGTTAGGATAAAACGATCACCATGATCCTCGTTGGGATCTTAGAATCGATTCCTACGTGAGACACTAAATACTCTTAAGGGAGAGCTAAAATATTCTCTTGCCTGTGGTCTACTCGGCGTCTACTATTAACTTGTCGAGTAAACAAATTAAGAGCTAAGTAGATAATAAGATTGATATTTAGTGAGAGCGGACAGGGGACTCATAATCCCTTGGTCGTAGGTTCGATTCTGTCCCTGGCCACCACTCTCTCTTTCAATCAATAACTTAGAAACTCTACCAACGGGTTTCGTCCACTGCGTTAGGCCGAAATGAGCCACCTGGCCATCTCTGTCATTTGCCCGAATAACTAATTCGGGAATATATTATTAAATTGGCAACAAAATAGGTCACTCGGGAGAAAAATTAAGTGCTCTCAGACAACAAGCTGGGAAAGACTAACAAGGATTTATCTTTTAGCTCCTTCCCGCCCAAAGATGTTTCTTAGAAGATTCATCGAAACCGGGTAACGCTTGTCTAGAAAATCAACTACCTCATCCGAAACCTTTTCTAAATCGTTTCCTATATATGATTCGACAGACT
Source organism: uncultured Pseudomonadota bacterium (assembly GCA_902551695.1). GTDB lineage: Bacteria > Pseudomonadota > Gammaproteobacteria > TMED69. The sequence goes on along the minus strand of CACDEI010000028.1, from coordinate 4,033 downwards.
TCTGCTTATCTTTTGTTTCCTCTTCCACCTTTACCTCAAATACAACTTTCTATGTGACATACGTTTCTATGATTGTACTTTCAACCACATGACCAGATTCAGAAATCATTTTTTCATTATTCTTTACAAAGTCTTCCAAAACACCAGAAGAAGCTTGCATGATGGCCACACACTTACTCTTGTCTTCGGTCGAAACGCCACGATATAAGGTATTAATGCCAGACTGTTTTTGCAATTCCAGGCTATTATCAAAATTCTTTGACCACTCAGAAAAATCATTATTTATGGTAAACGTAACAATATGGGTTTCCATTTATATCTCCTTCACAGATAAGAGTTCATAGCCCTAATCTTCTACCGATAGGGAGGTATTAATCAATATCGAATCGTAAATATTCTCTAATTAATAGTTTATATCCTATTATTAATAGTATTTGCACACGAAGAACTATAGGGGAATGCTAATGGATTTAGAGACACTTGGTCACTTAGGAAACTTTTTTGGCGGGATTGCAGTAGGAGGTTCGTTACTTTTTCTAGCATATGAACTACACACCTCCAACCGACTTGCGAGAGCAGAAGCTCAAAGGGACATGAGAGCAGCCTGGCAAGAAACATTATTTAAAATGGCTGAATACGGACCTGAAGTCCAGGAAGGACTGGTTGATTTCAACAACTTAAATCCTGCGAAACAATTAGAGTGTGTTACTGTAATTGCATCTATGGGAAACCAGATAGACACTCTTCTAAAATTGAAAGAAAAAGGATTAGAGACAGAAGACAATATTAGGTGGACTATGGATGTTTTCACTGGAATTGTGAACACCCCTGGTGGTATTGAAATCTGGCGACACTTAGAAAAGAGCAATCTTTTCGGTGATAATTTACTGACTGCCGTAAGAGAAAAATTAAAGGAACTCGGGGAGCCAAGTGAAAGTTTTATCGAAAAGCTACCGTGGCTCCGTTTTGACCCAAATACTAGAAGGTAAATAAAAGGAGCCTATAATAAAAAACTTCTCTCCTCTCCTGAAGTATGAGAGGAGTAGGATTATATATAAGGAATCCTACCCCTCTTCATAATGCTAGGGATCAGAAGCCTTGAGAATCGCCTCCCAAAGATTTATGCCACGAATCCACATAATCAAAGGTTGTAATCAACTCATCCAAAGTCATATCGCGCCTACTCTTGCTAAATCGGTGTTTTATCTGACGATTCACTTCTTCCGGCTCCACATCGATTAACAAGGCAATTTTACGAGATGTAGCTTCAATATTGCGTCTCAGGGATTCCACCTTTTGCTTTAATGTAATGGGCTGAACCGTAATCTCTGGCTTTTGGGTATACCTATCAGTCAGTCTTTCCCACTGATCGGTGCTTATCGGAATCCCTTCTTGCTCTAACAAATCTCGCAGATTTTTAAGGCTTACAGGCTCACCCGAATCGAAGTCAAAAATAGACGTGGATGAGACGCTCGACTGGACAGGTATCACGGACTTTCTATTGGAACCCCCTCTACCAGTTTTTTTACGCTCATCACGTTTCCTTAAGACCGCATCCTGATCGGCCCTGATTTTGTCAATGACTGCCTTCATTAAAGGATCAGAAGGTACAAAAATATTTGCTATCTGATTTTCATATGGGATTCCAATCGTGTTGTAACGGGTAGCTCTACCAAAGGCTTGTTCAAGCCAGGGCTTGCTTCGTATACGGGTCACGATGGCTAGATGGGAAATTGCTGGGACATCTAAACCGATATAGCTCATCGCTACTGTAATAAGGCCAATTTCACTCGGGTCATTTCTGAAATTATGAAGACGCTTTTGCGCCTCTTTACCCTCATCAGAAGTCGCGACTTTGAAATCGACACTAAATTTCTTCTTGATTAATTGTTGAATTTTCCTGGCGTGTGATTGATCCGAAGCTAGGACTAAACATTTCGCAGCTGGGTCAATTTCTTCTCGATGGGATAAAAATTGCCGCACGGAGCTCTCAACGATAGCATCACCTAACTCTGTTTCTACAGAAGTGAAAACCGCTTTGCGAGCATCCTGCTTCGCCACTTCAGACAATCGTGCAACACTTTTTTCCTGGCCATCCTCTAACCACGACGCACTACCGTCGAACTCATGGAAGACTGCGGGAATTAACGCGCAGTCTTGTAAACCATCTTGGCGTGAGTATGAGCCAAAGATCACATTGCGACTATTTCTATCTATTGACAACATTTTCAACCTCCTTGTAAGGTAAAAAAGCAATGGGTAGACCATCTGCTCGCTCCGAGCTTCCGGTCATGGCGATTACGAATTCAGCCTCGTCAACTAAAGGAATTAATGCCCGATGCCAAAGAGACCCTTCGGCAACCATATGCGCTTCGTCTAATGCAATTACATATTTATTTCGCTTCAATTCAAATAGATTTATGTTTGCGCTATCACTGGCTAAAGCCTGATAAGTTGTTACAAAGCCGTCGCCGCCCTTGCTAGGATTGTGCTCATTAGCGGACTCATATATCTGAAACCTAGTCCCAAGTGAGGTTCTTATTATCGAGCTAAGTCCTGTTTCCGCTACCGATTGTCTGAGATTGGCCCGGGGACAGACCCAGATCAATTTCTGCGCAATCCCTCTAGCTCTAAGATGGGCTAAAGCTATGTACGGTAATAACGTCTTCCCCCCTCCACAGCAGACCATCATCCATAAGAATTTTGGTAATTTTTCTCTGGAACAAAAGACATCGTTCAACCATTGTTGGTGCTTACGAAATCCCAAAGTCTCAACTTGGGCTTTAGGGATAAAATGATTATTTGACATCGGTTTTTGCTCCTTTCCTAAAATTGCAAGAAGCACACACCGCTTGCATATCATGCAAATTGGTGACACCGGTCAAAGACCAGGGCTCAACGTGGTCGGCGTGAAAACTGTCTTCCAGATCCTTTCCACAAATGGAACATCGGCCGTTAGAAGCGATAAATAAAGCGTTCCGCGCAGACTTGGCGGTAAGCCTTCGAGGCATAGGTCTCTCGTGGGCCAGACACTCAAAAATATTGGTTATATCCCATTCCAGTTGGTCCCAATTAGTCGGCGAAGACGGCAACTCATTTGAGAAGATTGCAGCAGCGACAGCCAAACCATAGTCGTGGTTTCGGCAATATAGACAATACGCGCCAGCAGCACCACTTACCCTTTCTCGAATAACCGAATCTGTAGGTTTTTGTGGTAGCTGAAAAATATTCAAACTGTTTGTCAACAGACTGTTTAGTCCTAATTGTATGGCCATATCAAGGCCCTCCTTTATAAGGTGTTTAAAAGTGGGCGCTAGACGAGTACCATATGAGTTGACAGCTTGCTGGGTACGCCTAGCGTCCTGGTTAGCAGAGGCCCCTAACGGGGCCTTTTTTATTCGCGGGTTTCAATCACCTCCTCTACGTATTAATCAAGCTACTTCACCACTATCCGTACGAAAACACGGATAAGAGCATTTTTTCACGGCTAAAAAAAGCCTATTGCAATGGCTCACCATTTTGTTTAGTATATATGTCACATCAAATGATACACGGGTGGATCCATGAAATCAATACGATTGTCGAACGGCTTGAGTAAGGCGATGAAAACTCGCAATTTCACCGCCTCCGAACTCGCCAAAAAGCTAGGGTACCATTTCCGCACAATCGGACGTTGGAAATCGGGAGAGCCAGTAAAAACTGAGGACGCAGAAAACCTGGCTATCAGCACTCAGATCTCACCCACCAGTTTGTGGGATTTAGAAATCGAAGAGAACTTGCGGCGCGGTATCGGCTCACTCACGGATTCCTCACCCAGCATTAGAGATTACATGGCGCAACATCACGTAAACTTTTTAAATCCTTATTATCCCAATGAAATAGTTTTTACACCAATATCAAGTGGTCCGGCAGTGGAACAGTTAATTGATATCTACTACCGGAAGAAGCCTTACGCGCCGCCATTCCAAAAAATCGAGTTCAACCTGTGCGAAGATTTACCGCTAATTCACAATGCCGATTTCCTGAATGACAA
>CACDEI010000027.1 GCA_902551695.1 uncultured Pseudomonadota bacterium | reverse complement strand
TGTTCACTTCTCCCTCCCTTAGCACGCCTCGACACGTGACGCAGGCGCCCGCTTTACAGCTGTAAGGTAGCTCCAATCCCTGTTCCAAGCCAGCCTCAAGAATGTTTTTATGGTCAAGTTCGAAGAGTACTTCATAGGTTCGACCTCCATACTTTAAAGATACTATACTACTACCCACCGCAGTATCTGACCTGACGGGAGCATTAGCCTGGTTTTCACCTGCAAAACCGAAAAGTTCTCTATGAATTAATGAGTCAGATACGCCTACTTCCTGCAGGGAACCATGGATTTCGAAGGCCGCCTTTTCCGGCCCGCAAATAAAGAATTCCACTGATTGCAAATTTTCAAATGTTCTCTCAACAATAGTTTGAACGGAACTACCTTTTAGCCTCCCACTCAAAAGATCTGAAGTTCCTTGCTCTCGGCTAAACACATGCTGAATCAACAACCTATCCATGTAACGGTTTTTCAACTCGCCAAGATCATCTAGAAACATCGTACTTGAAGCCCGTCTGTTTCCGTAAATCAAGATGACTTTACTGCGCGGCTCTTCTGAGAGCACCGTTCTTAAAACAGACATGATTGGAGTTATGCCGCTACCGATAGCTATACAACAGTAGCGCCGGGAAGATTCACTATTTACGGACGATGTAAAATCACCTTCAGGCGGTAAAACGTCCAATTCGTCTCCGACACTAAGCTCCTGATGGGCCCATGAGGAGAACAGTCCACCCGGCACTTTTTTTATTCCAATCTCTAGTGAGGAAGGCTCTGATACTGCCTGACTACAAATCGAGTAAGGCCTCCTGATTATTTCACTATTAATCTTCTTTTCCAATGTTAAGAACTGACCATGTTTAAAACCGAAAGACTTTCTAAAGGCTTGAGGGATTTCTAAAGCGACGACTAACCCTTCGGTAGTTTCTTTCCGAAGGCTCTGAACGCGTAATTTTCGCAAAGCACCTAGAGACATTTAAAATGCTCGAAAGTTTCACAACAAGCTAGACATCGAAATAAAGACTTGCAAACGGTACCAGAAACTTCATTCAGAGATTCGCTTTCGCAAGCCCCACACTTAGGACAAATAGGTTCTTGCTTCAGCCCACATTTAGATTCCAAAGTCGTCTCCGGAGGATTCACACCAAAACGGCGCATTTTTTCTCTTCCGTCTTTCGTTATCCAATCCGTAGTCCAGGACGGTTTAAATTGTCTAAGAACATCTACCTTACAAAAACCTTCGTCCTTTAATTTGCTAATGATTTCCTCTTCTATAGCATCGGTTGCCGGACAAGCTAAGTAAGTAGGTGCTATGACTACTGTTATGTGCGGACCTTCTTGTTGTACTTCTCTGAAAATCCCGAGTTCTTTTATTGTCAGGTATGGTATTTCGGGATCGACGATCTGAGAAACAATCCTTGAAATTTTTTGTTCTAAGGACATTATTCTTACCAAGATAACGATGGATATCGGCGCTGCAACACTTGCATTTCGGCGAGGAGTTTGCCCATATGCTCTGTGTGAACTCCTTGACGTCCCCCATTTGCTTCCCATTTGGATTCTGGTAATTTCAAGCTGACATCGAAGAGGACTTTCTCTACCAAATTCGACCAATCAAACCTTAGTTTTTCTTTTTCTGGACAAGCCCCTATACTGACCATACTTCGATCGGTTTCATCATAGTCAAAGAACTCTCGCGTATAACCCCAAAGCTCCTCCAATGCTCTCTTCATTCTCAGGTTGCTCTCAATCGTCCCCAATCCAAGCCTTTGCACCCACTTAGTGCTTCGTGCTAGATGAAACGATGATTCCTTTACAATTTTTGCCGCCAAGCCCGGTAGTTGATCCGATGGTTTATCGAATCGACTAAGCGCTCGATAGACAAGGACGCAATAATGATCAAACAAAAACTGTCTTAAGATGGTAAACGCATAATCTCCATTAGGAAGTTCGCAAATTTGAAGATTCTCAAACTCTGCCTCGTCTCTACGAAATGCATAGAAATCTTCATCCCTCCCTTTAACGGAATCGATAGATGCCGCGTAGGTGTATAGAAGTCTAGCCCTACCAACGTAGTCTAAAGCAGAATTAGCCATTGCTATATCTTCTTCCAAAAACGGTCCATGCCCACACCATTCTGACATTCTTTGTCCTAGAATTAACGCATTATCACCAAGTCTTAGGGTGTACTTTAATAAGTGGTTCACAACTTCAACTTTTCAGACACGTCATAAAAAGTCGGGTGGCGATAAATTTTATCTTCCGCTGGATCAAAAAGCATCTCGCTGTCTTCTGATTGACTGGCATGAATTTCCTTAGATCGTACAACCCAAATGCTTATACCCTCCTGTCTCCGAGTATAAACATCCCTAGCTGATTCCATCGCATGCTCTGCATTTGCCGCATGTAAACTTCCAACATGTTTGTGCTCAATGCCCCTTGCACTTCGTAAAAAAACCTCCCACAAATCAAGTTCATCGTTATTCATTTACGGCTTCTCTTTCCATGATTTTAAAATCGCCCCGTTTTTCCTTCGCGGTGTAAACTGACAAGGCTTCTCGTACCCAAGCCCCTTTCTCATGGGCTTTTTGTCTTGCCTGCAAACGACTCTGGTTGCAAGGTCCGTGACCCATCAAGACCCTTTCAAACTCACCCCAGTCAATTTCTCCGAAGTCATAATGCCCTCTTTCCTCATTCCATTTTAGCTTTTCGTCTGGAATCGTGAGCCCAATGTGGTCGGCTTGCTCCACTGTTTGATCGATAAACTGCTGTCTAAGTTCGTCATTAGATTGTCTCTTGATCTTCCACTTCATCGACTGCTGTGAGTGCATAGAGTGAGCATCATGAGGACCGAACATCATCAAAGTTGGCCACCACCATCTATTCAATGCGTCCTGAGCCATTTCTCGTTGCTCCTCCGAGCCCTTTGCAAGTGTCTGCATAATCTCGAACCCTTGTCTTTGGTGAAAACTCTCTTCTCGGCAAATACGTTCCATTGCCCGAGCGTAAGGTCCAAATGAGGTCCTACAGAGAGAAATCTGATTGACAATCGCCGCCCCGTCGACTAGCCAGCCTATGGCCCCGACATCAGCCCACGTAGGCGTAGGATAATTAAATATGCTCGCATATTTTGCGGAGCCATCTAGAAGTGCATCCCACATCTCTTCACGGCTAGTATTTAGCGTTTCTGCGGCACTATAGAGATATAATCCATGCCCTGCCTCGTCCTGGACTTTAGCAAGGAGGGTGGCCTTACGCCTCAGTGTAGGGGCTCGAGTTATCCAATTCCCTTCCGGTAATTGACCTACGACCTCAGAATGCGCGTGTTGTGAAATTTGACGTATAAGAGACGACCGATACTTATCAGGCATCCAATCCTTTGGTTCGATCTTCTCTTCTTCTGCTATCTTCCTTTCAAATTGGCCGATTTTTTCCATATTTTTTACCATCAAGAGCTCTATAGCCAATATTATACCGAATTGAATCTATTTTCTGTACGGTCAGACATCTTTATCAAATTTTCCTCCTCTGAGTACGAACATCACTCCCGTGCAGGTCAAAATCATACCCAGAATATGGTGAATCTGAACAGAATCTTTGAAGAATTTAACTGATACCAGGATACCTAAAACTGGCATAAGGTTGATGAAAGCAGAAGACTTATTTGGACCGAGCGCCTTAATTCCCGCATTCCACATTGTAGTAGCAATAATCGTAGGGAAAATTGCCATGTACACTATTTTACCGACAAGACCCGAATTATGGATATTAAAACTCATATTATTAAAGGCGAAAACAATTAGAGAGAGTATAAGGGTGGTCGAAACTGATGATAAAAACATAACCGATAGAGCACTAAAATCAGAGAGCCATCGATTTACATATATTGCGTAAAGTGAATAAAACAGGACAGCCAATATAACTAGCAAGTCGCCTTGGTTAAAAGACATCCTCATAATTAGTGACATATCCAAATTGGATATAATAATCAGCGAGCCAAAAAAACCCAAGATGATCCCTAGATATTGAACCTTAGCCAAAGCTCGAGAGAACAATAAGAAAATCAAGGTCGCGGTCAAAATGGGTTGTGTTGCGCTAAATAAAGAAGCATTGAAAACCGTAGTCATTTGAACAGACCAGATAAGAAATGTACTTCCACCAGCCATGAAAGTCCCAAGTAGGAATAACTCTCTTAATTTTGACCGAATCTCTCGCATCCTTGTGAAAACTCTCGGTATTGCAAAAGGTGCCATAAAAATGACGGCAACTGCCCATCGCCAGAAGCTAAATTCTAAAGCTCCCATGGAATCTCCAATCGTTTTAGCGACCATGATCCCACTCGTCCACAGGACCATCACGAAAAAGAGCATGAGATAGATAACCTGCTTTTTCATTATGTTTTTTTTTCGCTCACTAGTTAAAATAAATAACCTAAAAATTTTTTACTTGTTAGTATGTTATGATGCCAAAGAATTTGGAAAAGGGAACTTAATAATGATCACGAGAGGAATTAAAGAGCTATGTGCCGAAGCCGAAGCAGAGATAGAGACCTTGTCTGCCGAGGAAGTAAAAGAAGCATTGAAGCAGCCGGACACAAAATTAATAGATATTAGGGACATCAGAGAGTTATGGAGGGAGGGAGCAATCCCAAACGCTATCCACGCTCCCAGGGGGATGTTAGAGTTTTGGGTAGATCCCCAGAGTCCTTATCATAAAGACCTCTTTGCAACGGGGGAAAAGTTCATCTTCTTCTGTGCTGGAGGGATGAGATCCGCATTGGCTGCGCAAACCGTTCAAAACATGGGTCTTAAGCCGGTGGCGCATATGGCCGGCGGTTACAGCGCCTGGGTCAAAGCCGGAGGAGAAACAGAAGAGAAAAAACCTAAGAATTAAAATTCGATCCCTGTACCCTCACTAAATTGTTGCATGCAGAAATAATCTCGCCATTCCACAATCAACGAATCTTCTACTTTAAAAGCTCCCGCGACGGGCAGCGCAAAGGAGTTACCTTTTGGCGGATTAAAGTAGTCTAAACGTTCGTTCATGACAAAGTTTCCTACCCCACACTGCTCTAATATCTCTATCCTCACATTGCCGGTAACCTCAAAAAAACCTGCCAAAGTACTTCTGACTCCCGACCGTCCTATAACAGAAGGAAAAGGCATATTCTGGTATACACACTTATCGCTAATGTAATCGAGGCTCGCTTCTAGATCTTCTGACAAGGTATCACAAAAGTCAGTAACTATTTTTTCAGCGTTTGTTGTTCCCATAACTGCTTACTCCTAATGGGCTATTAAAGGCTTCAACCTATATTTTCCATTCTCATCTGAATGAAAATACTGCGGGATATCTGGGTGATTTACGGGCTCTCCCGTATCATCCTCTAAAAGATTTTGCTCCGACACATACGCCACATAACTCGTTTCTTCATTCTCTGCTAACAAATGGTAAAAAGGCTGGTCCTTTTTAGGCCTGGCATCTTCCGGAATCGATTGCCACCATTCTTCAGTGTTGCTAAACGTTGGGTCGACATCAAATATGATACCTCTAAAAGAATAAAATCTGTGTCTAACTACTTGCCCTATCAGAAATTTCGCGCTGCTAATATTATTCATTGCTTCTAATCTTCAATATCAAACTCTAATCTAATCAACTATTAGTCTACCGCGAACACATGGATGCCGCAAAAGTCATCTTCCCGTAACTTTTCGGGTAGCGAACTCGAAACGATCCGATTGCTCGTCGCTTCCCCGTAATACGGAGTTTATAGAATTTTCAGAATGTCTAGCATCATTATTAAGCGTCGCAGAATCCATAATTCTTTTCGACTCTCGAACCGCTAAGGCCGAATTGGCAGCTATTTGCTCAGCCATATTAAGAGCCTGCTCTAGTAGGTCCTCCTGGGGATAAACTTCGTTCACCAATCCACACCTCTTAGCTTCCTGAGCTTCTATCCTCTTAGCAGTCAGAATAAACTCTTTAGCTTTTGCCAATCCCACGATACGGGGTAGTGCTGCCGCTCCAACCACCAGGCCATACTCAGCTCCTGGGAAGCGAAAAGAGGCACTATCAGATGCCAGACGAATGTCACATGCACAAGCCAAGGCTGCACCACCGCCAAAACAATACCCGTTTACAGCTGCTATAAGAGGCATAGGGCTATCAGAGAACCTATCTATCGCGAGGTAGGCTGATACCTTTTCTCCTAAGGCTCTGTCTCGGTCTCTTTCTTCCACCATATCTTGGCCCGCACAAAAGGCTTTGTTTCCAGCCCCTGTGATAACAATGGCTTTTATCGTCTCATCAGCTTCAGCCTTATCTACAGCCGACACCAAGGCAGAAGCCAACTCACGATTAAGAGCATGATGGCTTGCAAGCCTATTCAATGCGAGCAGGAGCACTCCAGGCCTTGCTACTGAGGAGTTTAGAATCGAACTCATGTAGGTATCACAGCGGCCCTAGCCTCACGGGATCTGATCCGTCCCAGCCTTTGGCGGCGTCTTCCACTAGACTAAACAAATCGAGGTAAACCTGATTATTATCCCAAAGTTCTATGAAATGTCCTACACTGTCTACCGTATCAAAATACACCAATGGAGCCCCGCCCACTGTGCACTCGAAAGCGGCCTCATGTCCCCTGTCAGAGTATTCCTTACAGGCCCTCTCAAAATTATCCGGCATCATTCCAAAATGATGCACACCTGTTTTTCCAGCGTCCAAAAACTCCTTGTAAACTGATGGAGCATCATTTTCACAATAGATTAATTCTATCTGTACATCCCCAGAGTTACCTAATGCGAGAGAAACATCGGCGTTAGATTCCCCTCCTCGATATCTTTGGTTTTCTAAAGGACAGTGCTCAAACATAAAAAACGGACCTACCTTGAGATATTCAGTCCAATACTTTAGGGCCTTTTCCATATCTCTCACCACATAAGCCACTTGGCGAACCGTATCTAGTGGTTGTGTCATAGTTTTTCCTCCTCCATTATAGCAATCGACTTTTCCTTTGTTTTGAATAGGACTAGTCCGGCTTCTCATTAAGAATCACTTATTCTAGTAGCAAGTGGTCAAGATTGCATTGGTTTTCAAGTTAGGGATACAAAACTGAGGAAAAATTATGTACGAAATAGCTAGAAATTTAATTGAAACCCAAACTTTTTCACACCATCTAGGGATTAAAATCAAGAAACTCGAACAAGACAAAGCCTGCTTAACACTACCCTATGATGCGTTTTTAGGAGAGGAGCGGGTTAATGGAGGTGCCATAGCCTCACTAATTGATCTATCCGCCACCTGTGCTTTTTGGTGCCACTCGGACTTATCCTCTAAGTCTAGGGGAGCTACGATAAGCCTTAATATTAATTTTATGAAGTTGGTTCGCAAAAGTGATATTTTTGCGTATGCAGCTGTGGCGAGAAGAGGTTCAAACATCTGTGTAGGCTCAGTTACTGTAAAAACCGGTAGCGACGAAAAAGTTGCCATAGCTATGGTTACCTACAAACTAAATGCTTAAGCTGGGCCTTCCGCATGAAAAGGAGAAACAAATGAAAAAAATATTAACAACAGGGTTAATTCTAACGTGCTTCTGGGCAAACAACCTGGTTGCCATGACTCTAACCGAGGCCACGACTGGAGCTCATCGAAGTGGAGAAAACATAGCAAGGAACGCTCACCGTAACCCCACCAAAACTCTGGAGTTCTTTGGTCTGAAAGAGAACATGACTGTTCTCGAGATTTGGCCGGGAAGTAGAGGATGGTATACAGAAGTTTTGGCGCCCTACCTGAAAACAAATGGAGTTTATTACGCTGCAAATTTTGATGGTAGCACCGGCGCTGCTTACTTCGAAAAGGCAGCAAAGAAATTTCAGCAAAAAATCAACGCCTCTCCCGATATTTATGGCAACATAAAGCTCACCACCCTTATGCCGCCGAATAAGGTCGTCTCTGCACCCGCGGAAACGATTGACTTGGTCGTCACCTTTCGTAACATCCACAACTGGGTAAATAACGGTATAGAGAAAGCCATATTAACCAGCGCCTACAAAGCACTAAAGAAAAACGGCGTACTCGGATTAGTCGCTCACAGAACAAAAGATAGCTCGGTGGGGTTAGAATCTGCACAGACAGGATATTTGACTGAAGATCAAGTTATTGCGATCGTCGAAGAAGTTGGTTTTAGCTTCGAAGCGCGATCTGAAATAAATGCGAACCCTTCCGATTCCGCTAACCATCCAAAGGGCGTTTGGACTTTACCACCCATGCTAAGACTAGGTGAGATTGATAAAGAGAAATACATGGCGATTGGCGAAAGCGATCGGATGACCCTCAAATTCATAAAAAAATAAACTAGCTATAAGGCCCTACCCCTAATAAGTTACTAATGTAATTTACTAGGGGATGCCTCTATGGTGGCGCGATGCCTCTCTAACTTAGTGCGAACCTCTATGGTAGGTGCATGAGAAATGGACTTCTCTAGGTCATGAAGCGCCATCTCTTTTACTCCAGCGGCTAACCACAATGAAACTCTCTCCACATAAACCGAGAAGGGTTCTTCAGCCAGTATAAGTTGATAACCACAGTAATCTAGAGCTCTAGTATAGTCACCCTTATCACTCGCTATCTGTCTTAGGTTATTAAACATTCTCATCACTATATCTCGGCCGGAGGCTACATTTAGCGCGCCGATATCAATTAGCTCATTCTCAGAATTAACAAGTCTTTTACTGGCGTCAAAAACCTGTAGTGAAAAAGGGTCTACCAATACCCCTTCTACTCGCGCTAGGAAATGGCCAGGATAATTTATCCCTTCCACGAGCAAACCCAAAATACGCCCTACTCCCATAAGAAGGATAGCTAAAGATATAGGTATCCCTTCTTTTTGTCGAAGTACAAAATTTAGAGAACTATTTTCCTGACGAAAATAATTTTCCGACCCGCCAAACCCTTGCCCTCTTAAGTAATCACAAAGGCTCTTCGCATCACAGACTTCTTCCGTACATCCGTGCGCCAGCCGCTCGAATTCTTGTTCTATCCACATGAGGTCAATATCCCCGTCGATAACTCGAGAAACTAATAAGGCGCCGGCCACAGGGTCTTGCTTCCCTCTCACAAAAGAGTAGAATTCGTCTGAGAATTTTAGATTATCCATATTGCGCAGATTAAACGTTTACACACCCACTTTCCACCAAATTAGTGAGCTTTACCAGTTTTTCGGCTCTTATCGGAATAATCTTCCAATTAACATCACACGAGAGAGGAATATAAAATGGCTGATCCAATTAAAGAGGCTAGTGAATCAGGCTGGATTGCAAAACACAGAGAACTTTATTTATCCGATGGAGAAGCAGGACACTTATGGGATTCATCTGTAGCAGGAGGTCCTGGCCCTTTACCCACACTTCTACTCTTTACCAATGGAAGAAAAACTGGAAAAGAGTCGATCATGCCTCTACTCTATGGAAAGACCGATACGGGATATGCGATCATAGCTTCAAAAGGTGGCTCACCGAAGCATCCTGGCTGGTTTCACAATTTGAGCGCACAGGGAAACGTTAAAGTAAAAGTAGCTAATGATACGTTTGAGGCAACTACGCGCTTAGCTAAAGGAGACGAGCGAAGCACCATTTGGGACAATATGGCAAAAGACTACCCCCCTTTCACTGATTACCAAAAGAAAGCTGGGGACAGGGAAATTCCGGTAGTGGTATTAGAAAAAAAGTAACCTTCTAGAGTTTGACATCAGATAAACCTTCTCCGGGGATACCAGCATCTAGCTGGACCCCGAAGGAGTTCAAAGCCATAGAAACCAGATTATACTGGCCTACAGTAAAAACGATATCCATAAGCTGCTCTTGGGAAAAGTGTTTGGCTAAACCAGTCCATGTGCCATCAGAAATAAAGGCATCGCTGTGAAGCTCATCCGTCGCCTGTAGCAAAAGCTTATCTACCTCAGAGATGCCAATCATATCTGGGCCTTCTTTAGCACTCCTGATTCCTTGACTATCAAGCCCACCTTTCAGGGCAATTTGAACATGTTGCGCCCACTCATAGCCTGCCTGACAAAGGAAACCAATCCTTAGTATGATCAGTTCCTTCTCTCGAATGGGCAAGCTAGACTTAAACAACACATGATTTGCAAACACCATCCAACGCCGCATTAGGTTGGGATGTTGTAGCAAAGTTTTAAAAATATTCATGTCCGCACCGTCAGCCACAAAAGGAGCCATCTGTTTACTCTCAGCGTCAGACCAACTTTCGGGCTCTTTCGGGTAGATTCGGGGTTCATTTAAACGCATAGTGATTCCTCTGTGTATTACTGTGTCTAGTTATTTTTGCAGGTATAAAAACATAGCCCTTATTGATAGTCTACCTGGACCTATTTATTCCCACTCGCCTTACGAACCAATCGGGCAAATCGGAGCCAGAAATTTTTACACTTAATGCTTCGTCAAAAACTTCTTTTGATAAAGCTCTAGGTTGACCAAATTTCCGACTTATAATTTCTGTAAAGGACCCAAATCTACATAAAATGTTTTCTCCACAAAACATCTCCTGGCCCAACAGCAAAGCTTTTTCTGAAACATGAAAGATTTGCGATTCAATACGTAAAGAATCTCCGATACTTGCCTCTTGGATAAATTGAATATGTCCTTCCTTAGTTTCTATTTCAATTTCTTCGTTTGTACGGTGTGTCTGATCTACGCCGATAAAACCCCAGAGTTCGATCGCTGCTGCTTCAAAAGCATAATAATAAAAAGCCACATTCATGTGCTCATTATAATCAATCCATTGTTCATGCACTTTTGTTTCGTAAATAAACATATGAATGTATTTATAGCGCCTTACTCAATCCAATCAAACCAATACTCTTGGGTAACTTCTCGATGTATCACATTCATATCTTGCATTTTGAGCATCACGTGAGTGGATGTTTTAGCATAATATGGCAACAAGCTTTCCAAGTCAGTGACTACCTCAGTGAGGGTTGAGCTTCCAGCCTCCTCTAAAATGATACTGTCCTTACCTTGTGCTTCACTTAAGGATTGGCGAACGGTAGCACTAGCCTCTTGTGGGCTTAAACTACTTTCACAACGCAGCTTTACACAACGCGCGCAAAAATTCTTTTGAAGTCCTAGATATTCATAATCTAGGACTCTGCCGTCTAAATCTACTGACATGTGATTACCCGTTTCAAAGCCACGCTCCTGATCAACCGCTAAGCCGTTCCAGCTGCCTACCCAGGTATTCCATATACCCTCAAACCGTTGATTCATGGATTGCAAAACATTTGGATCCTTTAGCTTACGTTTCCAAGTCTCTAGATCTTTGCTTTCAATATCGACGGGCATTTTTTCTAGAAGGCTTTCATTGGCAAGCCCAACGTTGCTCAAACCTCTATAACTACCCACCTTATCGATGATCAGAGAAGGCAAAACTCTTACCGCGTCTATAGGTCGAGACCCCTCTTCTGTCTCAAAAGAAGCATCAGAGAACGCTATCTCTATGTGCTCCGAATCTATTTTTTTGACAGACATCTTATATAGAATGACAGAGTTGCTACCATTTTCGCTTATTTTTGACCGCACAAACCCGGTCTTTGGTGTGCCCCAATTAAAAGACCTAACCTCCCCTTGCGCTGCACACGATAAAATAATGAATCCCAAGATTAACCAACAGGAAAAGACAATTTCGCGGGAGCTTTTTTTGTTGAGCCTAGGCATCTTAAGCCAGACTACGGAACACTTTTGGGGCAATAATGAAAATCAAGATTTTACATACCTATTCTTTGAGTGGTAGTTTATCTTATCATTTTTGAGAAAAAGGGGGATACGATGAGGCGCGATGTTGAGTTTCAAGCAGATGGAGTCACTCTTTGTGGTTGGTTATATAAGCCAAGCAAAGGGGGGAAACCGTTTCCAACAGTAGTCATGGCACATGGCTTTTCTGGCGTTAAAGAAATGGCATTAGATAAATATGCGGAATCATTTGTGAAAAAAGGGCTAGCCGTCTTAGTTTATGACAATCGCTGCTTAGGAAAGAGCGGAGGAAAACCTCGACAAGATATTGATCCAGTTATGCAAATGAGAGATTACCGTAGTGCAATTAGCTTTGCTCAAAGTCAAAGCGAATGTGACGCGGAACGGATTGGTATATGGGGTACGAGTTATACTGGTGGCACCGTGTGTGCAGTTGCCTCCCTAGACCACAGAGTCAAAGCCGTAGTGAGCCAGGTGCCCTTCATTAATGGGTTTCAAAATGTCCTCCAATCTTCTCCGTTGGGTGAGCAGCATTTGCTTTGGGAAATGATTGATGAGGACAGAGCGAACAGAGTTGCGGGGAAAAAACCTCAATATGTAAAAATGTGTTCACTGGACCCCGAGGAGCCGCACGTTTTACCTGGCGAGGATACTTATAACTATATACATCAATTTGTAGATGCCGATCCTGAGTGTACTTGGGAAAATCGCGTTACCATTCGTTCCCTTGAATATTTACTAGAGTATGACGTGAGCGGGTATATGAAACAAATTAGCCCAACCCCGTTACTAATGATTGTCGCGGAGAGAGACACGCTAACTCCTACAGATGTCGCCCTCGATCATTACACTATGGTGCCAGGCCCGAAAGAGCTTCTAATTCTGAAAGGAAATCACTACGGCGCCTATATGGAGCATTTCAAAAAAACTAGTAAGGCTGCAGCTGATTGGTTCGCTGAACATTTATAACTATCTATCCTATCTGTCGGCTAATTGAGATCTGAACCACCAGCCGAGAAGTGCAATACCACATCCCGCTAGCGAGAAGGTGACCTTATAACCAAAATTATTTATGAATATGCCAAAAATAGTAACACCAAAACCTTGGCCGAAAAACAGCATAAAGGCCCAGAAGGAGACTCCTGCCCCTCGTGCATCTGGTGCAATCTCGGTTGCGTGTGTCTGCATTGTGTTGTGAAACACATAGAATGAGAATCCAGCAAAAAAGAATAAAGGAACAATAAACTCCCAACGCTCTATAAAACCAAAGCTAAAAAAACTCATACCTAAGAAAAAAGAACCTAGACCTATCATTTTTAGCTCTCCTAGGCTTCTCACGAGGTAAGGAACGACCATCGCGTAAAAAAGTCCACCCAAGCCATAAGCTCCCAAGATTAAGCCTACTGTCCCATAACCTAGATCGTAAGAATCCCGAAGGTACGCTCCAAAATAAGCAAAAATACCGAAGATAAAGACGCCCTCTAAGGTGCCAGTAATAATAACCTGTCTAGATTTTTTGATGAGCAAAACCGATCGATATAGAGACATAGTCGAGCGGATACTTATTCTCCCCGGTTGGATCTCCTCCACAGAAGATTTATTGAAGAGAAAGAAGGAAAATAGCAAGCAAAGACCGGCAAATAAGAAAAAAATATGCCTCCAATCCAAATATTCAGCCGCAAACCCTCCCAACACCCCACCGGCGATATGGCCTAGTACCACGCCATTGATGTAACGCCCGATAACTAGTTGTCGAGTCTCGTAGGGCACTTCATCCGCAATATATGCCATGGCCAAAGGAATAGTTCCTGCCATTGAAAGACCGGAAAAAAATCGCATAGTAGCTAGATATTCAATAGAGTCGGCTGTCCCCGAGCCTAGTACGAAAATTGTGGATAGCGCCAAGCTTCCAGCTATTACTCTGAGTTTACCAAATTTGTCTCCGACCGGACCCAATAAAATTTGAACAGCCCCATAAGGAAGCGCAAAGGCGGTGACAATGATCCCGGCGTAGCCTATCGATGTCTGGAATTCCGCAGCCAAAACCGGAAGTAAGGGAACTGACACTGTCATTATCGCTACCACGACAAAACTGACCGCACTCAGTAGCCAAATAGTAGCTGTCACCCGAAGACTCCTATGTTAGTTTAAAAATCGGCACCCTATTCAACCATTCATAAATAGAGTCATAGTTCTTGAATCATCAAGAATATAGTTGAGGATTCTCTGAAAGAGGAAGGTTCTTTAACTAATACCGATCAACATGATAACCGATTTAGCAGTTCGAATCAGCCGTTCAAAGTTTTGGTCACCCCACTTTCCGTCATGTTAGACTCTTGATTATCGAAAAAAATAGGGGAACTCTGAATGAAGGCACTACTAAGCATCACACCCGGCGGGCCCGAGACTCTATCACTTAGTGATATCGATAAGCCAAGTTGCTTGGATGACCAGGTTTTAATTAAGGTAAGCGCTTGCGGAATAAACTATCCAGATGCTCTGATTATACAGGATAAATATCAATTTCGTCCTGACCGCCCCTTTTCTCCTGGGGGAGAAATTGTAGGTACCATTGAGGAAGTTGGAGCCAAGGTCGGGCGTTGGAGTAAAGGAGATCGGGTAATAGCACTAGTAAGATGGGGTGGAATGGCCGAATTTGTCACCTGTTCTGAAACAGACTGTTTACCAATCCCAATGGGAATGCCGGATAACGAAGCGGCGGCATTCATCTTTACATACGGAACTTCCTATCACGCCCTAAAGGACAGGGCAAATTTAGCTCCAGGAGAAAAACTTTTGATTCTCGGGGCCGCCGGTGGTGTGGGTCTCGCTGCCGTTGAACTGGGAAAAGCCATGGGAGCAGAAGTTTTAGTCGGAGTATCGAGCGAAGAGAAACTGCAAGTAGCGTTGGATAAAGGCGCAAATGATGGCCTCGTCTATCCGCGCGGCCCCTTCGACAAAGAATCCTCAAAAGCTTTAGCCAATTCCTTTAAGCAATTGGCTGGCAAAGAGGGGGCAAATGTCATTTATGATGCCATTGGCGGAGCTTACGCTGAAGCGGCCCTACGTTCCATCGCTTGGGAGGGCCACTTTTTAGTGGTAGGTTTTCCAGCAGGTATCCCTTCTATTCCATTAAACCTACCACTACTCAAAGGTTGTCAAATAACGGGCGTATTTTGGGGTTCATTTTGTGAGCGAAATTCAAAGGGTAACGAACAGAATAATGCAGAATTAGAGCAAATGTATATTAACGGCAAGATTAAACCTCTGGTGTCCAGAACTTTCACGTTATCTGAAGCCTCGCATGGCATCAGTATGCTTGCTGATCGAAAAGCAACCGGAAAAATCGTAGTAGAAATTCCATGACTGTATTTATATTTTAATTGCATAATGAGAAGGGCTTCGATAAATTTAATGCGAAAATCATGAGGAATAATATGGATAAGCACATTTCTTTAGAGGACACAGAGCTAAAATATCTCACCATAGAGGAGGCAAAAAAAGCAACCGGCTTAAGACTTGTCTTAGGTGAGTACCCTATTCCTGGTCCATGGCGCGAAGCGTGCAAAGGAATTTTTTATGTGAAAGGAATCCCTTACCAATCCGTAAGAACATCTAATGAAAATTCCAGCGACCTGTTAATAGGGGCGGATAATTCTCAAAGTGAACTCATAGATTGGACAGCCCAACCAAGTCATCCTGTGGCAATCTGGAACGACGAGAGACCTCGATCATTGTGGTACGACCAACTATACCTGGCAGACCGATTATCTAACCAGTGCCAGCTTATCCCAGACAACATAGACGAAAGAACGTTAATGTTTGGAACTATCAATGAGCTTGCCGGAGAGAATGGTTTAGCATGGTCTCAACGTCTGTTAATGGTAGACGCGCCGTTGAAAAACTTACCAGAAAACGACGAAAGCAGACCGTTCTGGAACCTTCTTGGTTCAAAATATGGATACTCTGAAGACAACGCCGATAAAGCGCGTCTCAAAATAATCTCAATACTGAAAAAGATTGATACTCTACTTACGACAAATCAAACATCAAAAAATAAATATTTTCTTGCTTCTGGGTTTTCGGCACTCGACATCTATTCGGCTTGCTTTATTGGACTACTAAAACCGATGCCTCCAGAAAAATGTCCCATGGCGACCGACTTCAGACCAGCTTACTCTAGCCCCCACACCGATATAAACGAAGCTATATCAAAACGGATCCTCGAGCATCGAGATTTTATTTATGAGAAATACTTAGAACTACCGATAGTATTTTAAACCGACAACGCCAGGAACACCTCAATGATTGGATATGTAACAATAGGAACTGACAACATCGAAAAATCAGGCCACTTCTATGACAAACTACTTGCAGAGTTAGGCGCTAAACGGATTCTAGAAAATGAGAGACTTATCACTTGGGGGAATGCTAAAGGCTCTCCAATGCTAGGCATTATCAAGCCATTTAATGGGGGGAGTGCAGAACCAGGAAATGGTAATATGACGGCAATCATTTGTGAAGATAAAGAGTTGGTAGATAGACTGCACTCAAAGGCATTGTCTTTAGGCGCTACAAATGAGGGTGATCCGGGGCCACGAGGTTCAGGGAATTTCTACGGGGGCTACTTCCGAGATTTAGATGGAAATAAGCTCGTCTTTTTTAATATGTGAGCTTTTTAATTTGGAGAAGAAACGTTTATTTTTTGATGATATTTATGAGGGACAAGAATTTGTCCTCGGTCCATACCACGTCAAAAGAGAAGAACTTCTAAATTTCAACAGGACATGGGATCCGCTTCCTATACATACAGATAACCATGCTGCTAAGGAAAAAGGTTTCAAAGGTATAACAGCTTCTGGACAGTACACGCTCTGCGTAAAGCAAAAGTTACTAAACTCTGCGGATTGGACTGAAGCAGTAGTTGGCGCCCTGGCTTTCGATGAACTGAGATTTCCTACAGCTGTATATCCAGAGGATCTCCTAACACTACAGATCAAATGCCTTAGTACCAGACGTTCCAAAAGCAAGCCTGATAGAGGGATTATAAAATTCCACTTTTGCATGGTAAATCAAGAAAGACGAACAGTCCTTAGTTACCTAGACACGGTTATGTTTTCTTGCAAACAAATTACAAAATAGAGGAATTACCATGACTGATCTAACACTGGAAGAGAAAATTCATAGGCTATACGCGAGCCAAGAAATAAAAAATTTGAAAGCACAATACTGTGCTTATTGTGACGATAACTATAATCCTGATGGTCTCGCTGGCCTGTTCACAAAAAATGCTGTGTGGGATGGTGGTCCAGAATTTGGTCGACATAGTGGTAGAGAAGCGATACGAAATTTTTTTGCTGCTGTATCGGGAAATATACTATTTGCTGCTCATCTGGTAATGAATCCAATCATCGAGGTATCAGGAAACCGAGCTACAGGCCAATGGCGACTCATCATGCCTTGCACTGTGAGAGAGCCTGACCAAGCAGCCGAGGCAAAGTGGCTCCTGTCCAAGTATGATGAAGAGTATGAATTTTGTGACAGTAAATGGCTATTCAGCAAAATGACGGTTGAATCGCAATTTTACTGTGGTCATCAAGAGGGATGGGCTCAAGACACTATTTAACTTTCGGAGAAAAAAATGAACCAACAACAACTAAAAGCTGTCTTCCAAAAATGGGCGGACCATCTTGGCTCGGGTCAATTAGATGATTTTTATGCCATGATGGACGAGGAAATCATAATCTTTGACGAGGATCTTCCATGGCGCTTAACAAAAAAAGACTTCATTGAGCACATCGGATTTCATGTGTTAAATTGGGACTCTTTTGAATGGGTTCCCAGAGAGCTTCAATACTCCTGCCTAAATACGGTTGGAATCGTATCTGGATATGCCACTTTTCGAGGCAAACCAAAAGACGCAGGCTTCCGACAACGCTTCATGGGGTTTACTCAAACTTGGGTGGATGCAGGGGATGGTAAAATAGCTTTGGTATGCTGGCATCAAGGTCCACTTATGGGGCAGATAGAGGGCGCTTCTCCTAGTTAAAGCGGTTCAGTTTATTTCCACACTCGAAATTTTATAAAAGGACTTTAATAGCCTGTAGAGCGCGTAAGAATCATCAGTGCCCGCCATCTCTCTTATGGAGTGCATCGCAAAGGTGGGCACGCCAATATCTGCAGTCTTAACCCCCACAGTCATTGCAGTTAAAGGGCCTATGGTGCTTCCACATCCCATGTCGTTACGACTCACGAAGGATTGTAAATTAATGCCTTCTTTCTTGGCCAAAAAATTCATAACAGCGCCAGTTTCACTATTAGTCGCATAGGCTTGGTTTTGGTTAATTTTCAGGACAGGACCATTGTTTAACAAAGGCAAATGGTCAGGATCATGCTTCTCAGGAAAATTAGGGTGAACACCGTGCGCGTTATCTGTCGACACAAGCATAGAAGTGGGCATTACTTCAGAAACATTTCGGGGTTTCAAAACACGCTCTAGCAAAGCTTTCAGAAATGTTCCTCTAGCTCCCAA
>CACDEI010000026.1 GCA_902551695.1 uncultured Pseudomonadota bacterium | reverse complement strand
CCCTGGGTAATACGGTCAAATTCCAACCTATCGATTAGTAAGAGCGTTATAAGATCTATATCGTTTAGCTTGTTTCTGTATTCAAAATCTTGGACATCGCTTTTCTTTGCAAACTTGTTCCACGGACAATAAATTTGGCAGTCATCACAGCCGAAGATTCTGTTACCAATTAAGGGGCGAAATTCTATGGGAATTTCATCCTTCGATTCTATTGTTAGGTAAGAAATACATCGCCGAGCGTCTAATTTATAGGGGGCAACGATAGCTTTTGTCGGACAAATTTCAATGCATTTTGTGCACGTGCCGCAATGATTGTCCACTCTAGTCTTAGTTTTAGGTAGTTTTAGGTCGGTAAAAATTTCTCCCAAGAAGAAATATGAACCGGCCGTTGGATCTATGAGCATGGTATTCTTCCCAACCCAGCCAAGTCCTGCGTTTTTTGCAATTGCCCTTTCTAATATTGGCGCGCTGTCTGTGAAAACTCTATATCCGTAGTCTCCTATTTCAGATTCCAGATTTTTCCCGAGTACTTTTAGTCGAGATCGCATGGTCTTATGGTAATCCCTGCCAAGCGCATATCTGGAAATGAATGCTTTATGATTCTCTGTTAACAAGCGTTTATCCTTGCATACACCTTCCTTCCTATATTGCATGCGTACGCTGATTATAGACAAAGTGCCGGAAAATAAATTCTGGGGGTTTAATCGCTTATCGTAATTTCTACTCATATAGCTCATAGAGCCGTGCATTCCGCTCGAAAGCCAAAAAGAAAGGGCCTCGGCATTATCTGTTAAGTCTATTCCGGTGATAGATAACTTATCGAAGCCTAGTTCTGATGACCACAAAGTGAGAAGCTTTATGATTTGCTCGGTGTCTATATCAGTTTTACTTGATTGCATAGCAAAATCCCTGAAATGGTTTTTTTGATAAGCTTTTTGTATTGCGTAGTGTCGGGTTATTAACTAAAGTGAAGTCTTGTACATTTTAAATCGTTATCTAACATGAATTTTATCTTAAACTGTAACCTGATCATTGTATGATGATTACACTCATAAAATCTTGGTTCAATACGCACTTCTCGCATCCTGATGCAATGCTCATAATACTATTCATTTTACTGGGTACCTTAGTCCTGTACTTTTTTGGTGGAATGCTAGCTCCAGTCATAGCCGCAATAGTCATAGCATATATGCTAGAAGGTCTCGTTCAGTTTTTTTCTCACCGTGGACTCAGTCGAAATTTTGCAGTTATTTTGTCTTTCGCTATTTTTTTAACAGCATTATTATTTGTAGTAATCGGACTCGTTCCAGTTGTCTCAAAGCAAGTTAGTAGTTTTTTGGATGATTTGCCAAAAATAGTTACCCAAGGTAAGGACTTTTTACAAAATTTACAGGTAGAGTATCCTAACTTATTAAATGTCGAGCAAGCCAATAGCTTGGTTGCCTCAATAGCGAGTGAACTCACATCGCTCGGACAAAGCGTTCTATCGCTATCCTTAGCGTCAATTCCTTTTGTCATAACTGCGCTCATTTATTTTCTTTTGGTTCCGCTTTTGGTGTTTTTCTTCCTCAAAGATAAATTCTTATTGCTGGATTGGATAAATGCTTTTCTGCCCAAAGAGAAAAGAGTTCTTCAAACCGTTTGGAAAGATGTAGATAATCAAATAGGAAACTACATACGTGGCAAATTCTACGAAATCGTAATAGTTGGTTCCGCTACCTTCGGTGCCTTTTTATTTTTGGGTCTTTCCTATGCAACTTTACTTGGTGTCTTAGTGGGCTTGTCTGTAGTGGTTCCGTATATCGGAGCAGCTGTCGTCACATTTCCAGTTATTATTGCCGCATATTTAGAGTTTGGCTTCTCCGTCGATTTTGGTTGGGTTATAGGCGTTTACGCTTTGATCCAGGCCTTAGATGGAAACGTGCTGGTGCCCATTTTGTTCTCAGATGTTGTCAATCTTCATCCTGTAGCAATTATAGTGGCGATTCTGATATTTGGAGGACTTTGGGGTTTTTGGGGTGTATTTTTCGCGATACCTCTAGCCACTCTAGTCAAATCATTATTGGCTGCTTGGCCAACCCGAGGTGGAATTGCCGAAGCTTCATAGTCAGGTACCTTTTATTTCAATGGCTCTAGGACCGCGTCCATGTTCAAACGATCGCAAAAGTCAACAAAATCACTTCTAAAGGATGCTATCGATAGGCTGGAGGGAACACTGACGTTAACTTGTAGGGAGATCATTTGAGTGTTCGTTTGATTCGCTATAAAACCACTACACTGCAGTTCTTTTATAACTACCTTTTGCAGCTCAAAAAATTTCACAGTATCATGAACCAAGTCAGGATTTCTGACGGTCACTACCTCCATCAAATAAGGAATGCATTTATCATGATTAGAAATGTTAGATGCGCGCTCCGCAGAGAACTTGATTCCTAGATTATCGCCTAATCTGGCCAAGACCGTTTCTATTTTTGCGATCGCATCCCATGTTCCAGAAAGCATTGTCATTAGTAAAAATTTGTTTCCCATGACGGAAAACTTACTCTCAAGAATTTCGCAACCACATTTTGTAAAGGAATGGGTTATTTCCCCAAAACTCTTCGGATCTTCAGGGCCAATGGCTGTGATGACAATGATGCTTTTGAGTGGGTTGTTGTGGTTATCCATTTTCAAAAATTGCTCTTATTTACGTTAATTATACAGTTTCTCGATGGTTAAGGGGTAACCTGTAGTATCATTAGGAGCATTAACGATGACTCCTTGCTCTGCTAGGATTCTGAAGATAACATGCGATAGCTTAAAATTAAGGAAAAAAGATGTCTCTTTTACGTGGAAGCATTGTAGCGATCGTTACGCCTATGAAGGGAGGCGTAGCTGTGCAATCTGCCTTAGATGATGAATGTTTTGCTAAATTGATAAATTACCATGTCGAGCGTGGAACTAGAGCCATAGTGGCTGCAGGAACAACTGGTGAATCCGCTACGTTGACTTTTGAAGAACATTGTAGGGTCATTGAACGAGCAGTTGAGTTCTCTGATGGTAGGATTCCTGTCATTGCTGGTACAGGCGCTAATTCTACTCATGAGGCCCTGATGCTTACAAGAGAGGCAAAAAAACTTGGAGCTGATGCTGCGCTAATTGTAACGCCGTACTATAATAAGCCGACGCAAGAAGGGCTTTGGCAACATCATGCCCTTTTGGCAGAAGGAGTGAAGATTCCACAGATTTTGTATAATGTACCGAGTAGAACAGCATGTGATTTGTTGCCAGAGACAGTAGCGAAACTATCCTCTTTGGAAAACATTGTCGGAATAAAGGAAGCAACTGGTGATCTTTCGAGGGTGAAAGAAATTAAATCGAATTGTGGTTCGGACTTTTTACTTTTTAGTGGTGATGATCTCACGGCAAGAGACTTCATGTTAGAAGGTGGCGATGGGGTCATTTCAGTTACTGCAAATGTGGCCCCAAAGGAAATGAGTGATATGTGTGAGGCAGCTTTGGCTGGAAAGAAAACAGAGGCTGAAGAAATAGATGAGCTTTTGGTGGGCCTGCATAAAGACTTGTTTTTAGAAGCAAATCCGATTCCAGTAAAGTGGGCTGTCGGTAAGCAAGGTTTGATAGAAGAAGGGATCAGGTTGCCTCTGACCCAATTCTCGGAAAAATTTAAAAGTAAATTACTTGCCTCGATGGAAGTGGCCGGTTCAATTTAATTCCGAAAAATGTAGCTTTAATAGGAGTTCAGGTAAATGCACATAGCTACTGGGTTAGTTTTAGTTTCGCTGGTACTGTCTTTATCAGGTTGCGGTCGATTGTCATCGATGCTTGACGAGGTAGTGCCGGATCAACGAAAAGACTACACAAGGGCCAGAACCTTGCCTGATTTATCGATTCCGCCTGGCTTAAGCACCGAAGCCATCAGAGATAAGATGTCTATTCCGGAGGAGTCTCCTGAAGGAGAGAGAACTTTTTCTGATTTTCAAGATAGAGTGAGCACAAGGGAGCGAGAGAAACTAGACTCTACGGATCTATCTACAAATGATGAGCAGATTGTAGTCGCTGAGATTAGCACTCTTGATGATCAACATATAATTGTAGTGGAGGCTACAAGATATGACTTATGGGAAAAGATAAAAAATTTCTGGAGAGCCGAAGGATATGGGTTTCAACTGGATGATCCAGATTTGGGGGTGTTAGAGACGCTGTGGCTTGAGACAAGCGATGGCCTTGTTAGGAGTAGGTATAAGATTTTTGCTGAAAATGGCAAGGAGGAAGGTACCACCATAGTCTTTTTGTCCCATCAGAAGCAAGAGCTTGTACAAACAGATCAAGCTTATGGGGAGGACTATGAATGGGGTGAGATGGACAGAGATGAAAAAATGCAAGCGTCTATAGTTGAAAGGTTAAGAAATAGTTTGGAGACTCAAGTTAAGGGCTCTAGTTATACAGCTAGTGATCCTCGCCGAGACGAAGAGAATTCTACTTTGAATCCGGATGTGTATGACCCTACAAAGAGTTTCTCCAACAAAATGCGGCCCAGAAAGATGAGGCGAGAGAGCAACCCCAGTGTTGATGACAGTGTTAACGGTAGAGAGCAGCAGCCACCTCAGGAAGTTTTAAGAGACTCTTCAGAAAATAAAATCGAAGCACCGTCCTATAGTCCATCTGACGATTTTGCTAAGAAGATGAGTCCAAGAAAAATGAATCGTTCCGAGTTAACAAATGCCCAGGGAACATCGCTGCCGATCTCTTCAACAAGGGCGGACTCGATTGGAATAAGGATGATGAGTGTAGGGCGGGGTAAATACTATCTTACGTTAGAGTCTGATTTTAGTAGTGCCTGGCAATCCACCAAGGAGGCGTTGAGGGTGGCTAATGTCTCGGTGCGAAAGGCTGACAAAGGGCGGGGTATCTTTGTTGTTGATCTCGTCGAGACGGGTTATGGTGAATCCAAGGGTTGGAGTGGGATTAAGTTTTGGAAAAGAAATGAAGCTTCTCAGTATCAAGTGAGTATAACGGGAATTGGAGATAAGACTGAGGTCGTTATACTTGATCCGGATGGACGCTGGATCACAAGTCATGAGGCGGAGAGGCTATTGGATCGGATTTATAACGCCCTTATTTCGCAAAGTTAGATATAAAGGACAACTTATATTTAATCAAGCTGGTGAATTTCACCGGTGTTTTTTGGAGTAATTTAATAGTCTTCTACGCTTGGCGACCTGTCTTTTAGAAAGGCTATTCTTTCTACCTGCAAAAGGATTTTCGCTTTGGCGGTAAATGAGCTTAATCGGGGTTCCCGACAGCTTTAATTTCTCTCTCAAAAAATTTTCTAGATAGCGTCCGTAAGATTTAGGTATTGATTTGACTTGATTACCGTAAATTAAGATCGTCAGTGGATTTCTACAACCAATATGGGCGAATCTGAGTTTTATTCGTCTTCCTCGGACCAGAGGCGGTGCATGATTGAGAACTGCCTCTTCGATTAATTTTGATAAAACTCCAGTTTTTATTTCTTTGGAAACGGCGTTCCAAGTTCTGACAATAGCTTCAAATAAATTTTCTATGCCGAATCCGTCTCTTGCAGAAATGCGCACAATCTCTGAAAATCTTACAAAGTTGAAGCGTCGTTCTATATCTTTTAAAAAATTCTTCTTTTCGTGATCTTTTAACAAGTCCCACTTGTTTGCGGCGATCACAAGAGCCTTTCCGTTGTTCAATACTTGACCTAATAGATTTAGATCTTGAGCGCTAATGGCATTGGAGGCGTCAATCACTAAGATAGTGATTTCCGCACGAGCTATGGTCTTTAAAGTTTTTAATGCTGTGAGTTTTTCGGGATACTCCGTAACTCTGCTTTTTCTTCTAAGGCCAGCGGTATCAACAAATGTATATTTTACCCCCTTTCTCTCAAAATTGACCCATATATCGTCTCTAGTTGTGCCAGGAATATTACTTGTGATCATTCGGTCATAACCTACAACTTTATTGATTAAAGTTGATTTACCAACATTGGGTTTTCCTATTATAGAAATTGACAAGCTTTTCCCTTCGGGTTTTTCTTCATATCCTGCTTCTATCGATTCCAAAAATGGGGTAGTAATGGCTTTAATTAGTTCTGTGATTCCCATATTTATTTTTGCAGCAATGCAAAAAATATCCTTGAAACCAAGTGAGCTAAATTCTGATATTATTAAATCAGGGTCAGCTGATTCAGACTTATTAGCTACTAAAGCGGTCGGTTTATCCCATTTTCTTATCTCTGAAGCAACTGCTCTATCCTGTTCCGTCAGGCCTTCCCTGCTGTCAACTACAAACAGTATAATTTCCGCCTCTAAGGCAATCTCTTTGGTGGAGTGCATAACCCTGTTTAGAAGGCCGTTATCTTCATTGTTGTATGAAAATCCTCCGGTGTCGGCAATCAGATATTCTTTCTCTCCGACCACCCCTAAACCAATTTTTGGATCTCGTGTAATTCCCGGAAAATCTGCGACTAAAGCATCTCTTGAGCGTGTGATTCTATTATAAAGTGTCGATTTACCAACATTTTGGCGCCCAACGATTGCTATCGTTGGGATGGTCTTAGTGGAAAACATTACTAAACCTTTACTTACGTCGTTATTAAATCAGGAAACAGTTAGATTTTTACTTATTAGTCGCCCAAGGTCATTGCTATAGTTTTCCCGCTGACAGAGCGGATCACCACTATCTCATCAGAAGCTGCTGCCGGCGCTAGAATGCTATTTCTATCTAGTCGTATTCTGTTTACGATTTCACCTGTCTCAGCGGATAGCCAATGGACATACCCTTCAAAATCTCCGACTATGATATAGTTGTTAAAGAATACTGGATCGGTGATAAATCGTTTTTCTAATTCGCTTTGCTTCCAAACTGAAATTCCATCTTCTTCATTTAACGCCCAAATTACACTATCCTCATCAACAACAAAGATCTTTCTGCCCCCTCGGGCGAGTGCATTGTAGCTAGATATTTGCCTAGCCCATATTATCTGACCATTAACTTTAGATAACGCAGTCACTCCACCCTGAAAGCTGCTAACGTATACAAAGTCTTCTGTAATCAAGGGATCGCCATCCAGATCAACCATTCGCTCTAAGTCGGTAACACCTGAGGGCACAGTGATTGCTTTATTCCAAACCATGTTTCCAAGCTTTAAATCTAAGGCAATAAGTCTGCCGTTGTCTAAAGCGGAAAAGACAACGTTATCACTAATTAAGGATCTACTATTACCTCGTAAAGTTAAGCGAGGAGCTTCCCTCCGATAATTCCACACTTCGGACCCTGTTTTGGAATCGAGGGCCTGAACAGCCCCATCTGCGCTACGCACTACGGTAATTCCTTTGTGAGCGCTCGGTGCTGCGAGAATTTCACTAGATGTTTGCACGATCCACCTTAACGTACCACTTTCAATTTCTCTCGCTATTAATCGTCCGTCTCCAGTGCCAACTAGGATCATTCCATCTCCTAGCCCTGCTGAGCTCGTATATTCCACATTCTTATCTTTTACTTTCCAATGCAGCTTGCCAGATTTAAGATCTACATTGAATAGATCCCCATCGCGATCAGTTATATATAGGTTCTCCCCTTCAATATTTGGACGGAGCTTTAGATAGTAATCATCTAGTCCGCTACCGAGTCTCTTCTTCCACAATGTTTTCACCGTTAAAGATGAAGAAAAATTTTTCTTAAGTTTTGAAGGCTCACTCTTTTTGCTTTGATCCTCTTTTTCTTCCTTCGTTTCTATATTAGCTGACTCTTCTGGTTTTTCTTCCAATAGAGAGCAACCGGTAATTAGAATTGGTAAAATTCCTATTATCAATACTCGGATTATATGTTTCATTATTTGTGAGCTCTTCTAGCTGGAAGATTATTTTTCTTTAGGGTTATATTGTTTGTCGGATAACCTAAAAGTTGGCTCTGCTCTAGAGCCTGGTCATAAAGCTCTAAAGCTCTTTCATTCTCTCCCATTGCCGCTGCGATGTCCGCCCGTAATTCCCAAAGGCCTCCTTCGACATTATCCATCAACTCGTCGGAAATCACTTGCATCGCCATCTCAGGTTGTTTCTGTGCTAGATAAAGTCTTGCTAGTCTGGAGGCTGCGACTTGAGTCAACCCCTTAACAGGATCCCTACCTATTAGCTCGAGCAGTGTTTCTTCAGCACCTTTGTAGTTATTTTCCGTTACTAATATATGGGCCTCGAGGAGCATAGCTAGCTGGGTATAGGCGAGGTTTGGGAAATCCTGTTTAATATTTTTAATTAAACTTTTGGCCTGTTTCTTTTCGCCTTTATTTAATAATTCAAGAACCAATTCAAAACTGACCGATGCGTCCTCTGCCTTATCAGATTGAACAGTATCCCAATATCTGAATCCTCCGACCCCAACTAATATTATTATGAGAAAGGTGATGAGGTAATTCCCAAACTGTGCCCACCAGTTTTTAATTTGTTCGACTATTTGGTCTTCACTAGAATCGATATTCACGATGATTTTTGCCTCAATTACTTTGTGATTTAAGAGCCTTTGAGGAAGTCTTCCAGCTCCGACATATTGCAAGACTTTTGAGCTCTACTGTTCCGAAGAGGCCTTACAGTCAACGTGCCTTCTTCAATTTCTTGTTGACCAATTATTATAGCTGCTTCGGCTTCGCTTTTGTCAGCCTTCTTCATTTTGGATTTTAGGCTCCTTTCGCTAATATCCAGCTCAAAACAAATCTTAGGGTACATGTCTCTCAATTTTTCGCAAAGGACTAGTAACTCCTTGGAGTATTGGGCGTCAGTAGATAAGACGAAAAGTTTTGGCATTTTTGGGGTTTTTAATAATTCTTTCTGTTCGCAGAGTTCCACTACTCTTTCCAAACCGACAGCGCAACCTACTGCACTAGTATGTTTTCCCCCTAATTGCCCTATTAAGTCGTCGTATCTTCCTCCTGCGCAAACCGCATTCTGTGCACCCAATGATTCAGTCGTCCATTCAAAAACGATATCGGAGTAATAATCGAGTCCTCGAACTAGTTTATTATTCTCTTTAAAGTTGATCCCTACCATGGACAATAGGTTTTTGAAGTCTGTGAATCGGGCTCTTGCCTCGTCAGATATGAAGTTATCTAAAGTTGGGGCATCAGAGATCAGTTTTATGATTTCTGGATCTTTGCTATCCAGTATTCTAAGAGGGTTAGACCTTAGTTTCTGCAAATTATGTTCACTTAACTTCGAAGAGTGATTGGAAAAAAAGTCGGTAAGTACTTTGATATAAGCTTGTCTATCTTCCTGATTTCCAAGTGAATTAATTTGGAGCGTTATATCAGATATCCCCAGACTCGACCAAAACCTTGAAAAGATAACCATGAGCTCTGTTTCAGCGAGAACACTATCCGCGCCAAAAATTTCTAAACCAATCTGATGAAACTGTCTTTGCCTTCCTCTCTGGGGTCTTTCATATCTGAACATTGGCCCATGATACCAAAGGCGTAATGGGGCGCTGGTACTAAGTAGATTATTCTCTATTGCAGCTCTCACACATCCAGCTGTGCCTTCTGGGCGGAGTGTAAGTGACTCCCCGTTTCTGTCTGTAAAGCTGTACATTTCTTTTTGCACGATATCTGATGATTCACCAATAGAACGATTAAAAATCCCTGAATATTCTATTATTGGTAATCTGATTTCTTGGAACGAGTATGAGCTTAGTATTTGAATCAGGTCATCTTCTATCGTTCTCCAGAGGAGGTTCTCTTTAGGGAGGCTTCCCGTCATCCCACGGACAGCGTGATATTTTGATTTAATGGCCATAGTCGGTTCCTAGAAATCGCCTAGTCTGAATCGAGCCATACCCTTAGAATCTAGTGCGTCGGTAAAATCGATTCTCTGTCCTTGATAAGCAATGTCTATCGCTTTTCCGTCCTCTATTAATAGATAGTATGGGGGGTTACCCAAAAATTCAAAAGTCTGATTAGCTTTTACTAGGTCTCGATAAATTACTGTTCCATGATTGTCTACAATTTCAATCCAAGTCTGAGCATTAGCGCGTAAAGTTAGTTGACCTGTTTTCAGTTCAGCGTCATTATCATTGTTTTTCCTGGGAGTTGAGAAGCTCGGTCCGTAAGAATCAGACAATTGATCCAGGGTGGAAGTTTCGATAACCAGCAGTTTTTCTTCCAGTCTATTAGCAGATTCTTCTAAAACTAAAGAGTATCTGAAATAATAAATCACTGTCGCCATCAAAACCGCCGTGCCGAGAATGGAAAGTATCACTGTACTGCCCCAAGGATCAGAGTTTTTGGTTTCAATGTACTTTTCGAGAGCATGCTCGTCGCGTCGCTTGAGGGCTTCATACACTTTTAAAACAGGCTCGCTATCTGCGTCTAACTCTCTAGCAATTAAATTTATATACCCCTTTATGAACGCTTCACCTCCGGTACTTTTATAACGATTGGTCTCTATTTGTCGTATAATTTCTGGGTCGAGATTGATCTTATCGCCCAATAGTTCCACACTAATCTTTCTGTGTTCCCTCGCGTGTCGTAGCATTTCACCTGCATTAGCTAAACGAGCGTTTATTTCAAAAGGTTTTGAGCTTTCTACGCCATAATAAATTAGGGCCTGTTCTCTTGTGAGTATCACCGTTTCGTAGTCGGTATTTTCTAGATCATCCATCTTTTTACTCTGCTAAGTTTTCAGAGGCTATTAGTTGAGACTCAGGGGAATCAGGAAATAAGCGTATCAAAAGAAGGCGAAAGCTGTCTCTGGAATCTAGATCTTCTCTTTTAGCAGCGAGCTGATACCCTATCCAAAGTGAGAGGGGACTGTGTTTTTCGCTACTAGTAAACTGTTCAAAATAACTTGTAGCCGCCGCTAATTGTCCTTGGAGCAGCATAATGTTAGCTAGCTCAATTAATGCATTTTTATTTTTTGGAGAGAAGCTAAGGCTTTTCTTGAGATGAAACTCAGCCCTCTTATAATCAAAAAGTTCTTTGTGGCATTTTCCAAGATTTAAATGCGGGATGCTTCTGTCTTCGTTAAGTGGATTCATTGCAGCAAGGCTTAGGTGTTTGATTCCCTCCTCATAGCGCCCTTGTTGACACAAAAATTGGCCGAAGTTGTTGGATATTGCCGGCCCATTATCTGACAGTGCTATTGCCCTTGCGAAGGCGCTCTCCGCAGCTTTGGGCTTTCCAAGAACGTTCTTTAGTAGGCCCATTG
This sequence comes from uncultured Pseudomonadota bacterium, assembly GCA_902551695.1. Classification (GTDB taxonomy): domain Bacteria; phylum Pseudomonadota; class Gammaproteobacteria; genus TMED69. The sequence goes on along the minus strand of CACDEI010000026.1, from coordinate 7,287 downwards.
CATTATGGGCTTCAGGGTTTTTAGGGTTGGCAGCTAGAGCTTTCTCGATTTTTTTATTTGCCAAATCATATTCTCGCTCTTGCATGTACCTGAAGCCCAATTCGGTGTTGAGAGCCGAGACCTTTTTTAGATCTTGTTTCCTGCTATTTTCCATAGTTTTGTTTGTGCATCCGACTGAGAATAATGCAAACCAAAACACAAAGAAAAGATTAGCTCGAGTGTGTCTGGTCATTTAGTTTGCCCAGGAGCTATTTGAGTGTCGTCTAGGGATTCTGGGCTTTACAAAACCAGCCAATTGTCCGCAAGCTGCATTTATGTCGTCTCCCCTTGTTTTGCGAGTGGTAGAAATAATTCCGCCTTTCACTAAAATTTCACGGAATCTGTCAATAGACTTAACTGGTGAGCATCTAAATGGGATTCCCTCAACCTTATTGAAAGGAATTAGATTGATCTTGGCAGGTACAGCGGATAGTACTTCTAAAAGTTTTTTTGCGTGCTTTGGTTGATCATTAATTTCCTCCAGCATTGTATATTCGAAGGTAATCTCACTGTCATTATTACTCTTGCTATATCTTTTACAGGCCTCTAATAAATCTCCTATAGGATACTTTTTATTAAGTGGCACTAGCTTGTCTCTGAGCTCGTCGTAGGGCGCATGAAGTGAGACCGCTAGGCTGGTTAAACATTCTTCTCTAAGCCTATCTATCCCTGGGATGACACCTGCAGTGCTAAGTGTTACTCGCTTCCTTGATAGGTTATAGGCGTTGTTGTCTAGCATCAGCCTAATTGCTGGCAGCACGTGAGGGAGGTTTAAAAGCGGTTCCCCCATTCCCATAAGAACAATGTTCGTGATGCCTCGGTGATTTTTAGCAAGGGCTTCAAGTTGTCTGGTTGCTAGCCATAGCTGTCCGATAATTTCGCTGGTCTTAAGTTGTCTCGAAAAACCTTGCTGAGCAGTCGCGCAAAACGTACAGTTTAGCTGGCACCCTGCCTGAGATGAGATACAAAGTGTACCTCTTGACGGTTCTGGAATATAAACTGTTTCTATTATGTTATTGTCATTCAGTCTAAAGAGCCACTTTATGCACCCGTCAGAGGACTGCCTCTCTTCGAACACATCTGGTAACGTAATAGAGGCTTTCTGTTTCAACAACTCTCTAAGACTTTTACTTAGGTTTGTCATTCTATCGAATTCAACGATACCAGATTTATGAATCCATTGGAGAACTTGTGAGGAGCGGAACTTTCTTTCTCCCAGAACTGCGAAAAAACTCTCTAAAGATGAATTGTCAGCATCCAGTAAATTAAGGGGCTCGATTGAGTTCACAACTGCACAATCACCCAAAGAAAAATTTTAGTTCTCTCGAAGCGCTTTCCAATCCATCTGACCCATGAACTGCATTTTCAGTCATGCCATCTCCATATTTGGCGCGGATAGTTCCTTCGAGCGCCTCGGCTGGATTAGTAGCGCCCATTATCTTTCTGTTAGTGTTGATAGCATCTTCCCCTTCGAGCGCCATAATGACCAAGGGCCCGGACGTCATAAAGGCTATTAGCTCATTGAAGAAAGGTTTCCCTTTGTGTTCGCTATAAAATGACTCGGCTTTCTCAACGCTTAGGGTGATCATCTTAACTTCTACCACTTTCAGTTTCGCCTCTTCCAATAATGCGATAATCAAACCGATTTTATTTTTTTTTACTGCATTCGGTTTTATTATAGATAGCGTTCTTTGATTTGACATACTGGAAAATCCTTATCTAATTATATAGGTAGTGATAGGCGAAAAATATTATACGTGTTGGCACTGAGAATGCTAGTGCAATCGAATTAGCGTCGATCGATTTCTTCTGGATTTAATATAGGCCTGCCTCAAGTCGGGCCTCATCAGACATCATGTCAGGTCTCCAAGGTGGGTCAAAAACTAATTCCACAGATACATTGCTGACGTTCGGTATTCCGAGTATTTTACAGCGTACGTCTTCCACTAAAAAAGGACCCATGCCGCAGCCAGGAGCAGTCAGTGTCATGTCAATTTCGATTTTTTCACCGCCCTCCCTATCCTCCACTAATTCGCAGCGGTATATTAAGCCTAGTTCTACGATGTTTATGGGTATTTCAGGGTCGTAACATGTGCGAAGTTGGTCCCACACTGAATCCATGTCGATATTGCCATCATTAGTTTCGCTCTCCGATACTGATTGATTCTCCGATGTATCTAGATCAAGCGCATCTAAATTTTCAGAAGATATCCGTATTAGATTGCCATCGTGATTTATTGTAGCAGAACCACCCAATGCTTGAGTGACAATAACTTGCGATCCCTTTTTCAGAATGACTTCTGTTCCGATCGGTATAAGTATACCTGTGCAATCTCGTCTCAGTTGGGTAATGTTATCCACCATAATATTTTAAGCCGCCAATATAAATAGAGCTTTTTCGATTGCATCAAAAACCCTATCAACATCCTCTGGAGAGTTATAGAAAGCAAACGAAGCTCGTGCTGTTCCGGGCACGTTTAATCGCGACATAAGTGGCATCGCGCAATGGTGACCTGATCGGATTGCTACTCCTTGCTGGTCCAGGAGAGTGCCCAGATCATTGGGATGCACTCCTTCGACCACAAAAGAGCATATAGATGATTTATTTTTAGCTGTACCAACAAGCTGCAGATTTGGAATACTTAACGCTCTTTGAATGGCCTTATTTAGTAGGCAATGCTCGTGTTGTTCAACCCTCTCAAGGTCAAACTGGCTAAAGTAGTTGAGCGCTTCTGACAAGCCTATTGCTCCGGCTATGTTAGGTGTTCCCGCCTCAAATTTGTAAGGAATCTCGTTGTAGGTGGTCTCTTCAAAGCTAACGGTTTTAATCATGTCTCCGCCACTTTGCCACGGCTCCATAGATTGCAGTACGTCTTCGCGGCCATAAAGCACGCCAATACCCGTGGGACCTAGGGCTTTATGTCCTGAAAAAACATAAAAATCGCAACCAATAGCTTGGACATCTATCTTCGCGTGAATAATGCTCTGAGCTCCATCGATAAGTACAACTGCGCCAACTTCTTTTGCCACTTTGGTTAATTTTTGGACTGGATTTACTGTGCCTAAGGCATTCGATATGTGGGTTAAAGCAACTAGCTTAGTTTTTTTGTTGACTAGCTTTTCATATTCTTCGAATATTAGTTCACCCGCATCATTAACGGGCGCTATTTTGAGCTTTGCACCGGTCCTCTGGCACACTATTTGCCATGGCACTATATTTGAGTGATGCTCCAAGGTTGAGATTATAATTTCTTCCCCTGCTTTTAATCGCCTGAGAGCATAGCTTTGTGCAACCAAGTTTATAGATTCAGTAGTACCTCGGGTAAATACAATTTCTCTAACTGATTTGGCATTCAGAAACCTTTGGACTACTCGCCTGCTTTCCTCAAAAGCTTCCGTTGCACATTCGCTCAGGGTATGTATTCCTCTGTGAACATTTGCGTTTTCATCAGAATAATATTCTGAGAGACGGTCGATTACACTTTGTGGCTTTTGCGTGGTCGCAGCATTATCAGCGTAAACTAGAGGTTTTTTGTTGACACTTCTAGACAGTATTGGAAAATCGTCCCTTATCTTTCTTAAGTTTAAAAAAGGCGTTTGCTCTTCCTTGTTTAATATTGTGCTCATTTTTAGGAAATCCTTCTAAAGCGTGTTGGACTTGCTAATAATTTTCATCACTTCCGTTTTTACGCTCTCTAGAGGCAATTGAGAAAGCGCCTCTTCTAAGAAAGCCTCTACAAGCATTTTCTTGGCGACTATTTCAGGAATTCCTCTTGCTCTAAGGTAGAAAATTGAATCAGCGTCTAGCTGTCCCACTGTAGCTCCATGAGCACAGGAGACGTCGTCAGAATATATTTCTAGCTCTGGCTTGGTGTTTATCTCGGCAACATCTGAGAGAAGTAGGTTGTTGCTATTTTGAGAAGCTTTCACATGGTGTATATTTTCTTCGACAAGAACTTTGCCGTTAAAAACACCTTTACTCTTTCCTCCCATCACTCCTTTGTATACCTCATTACTGTTTGTTTCACTTGCGGCGTGCTCGATTGTTGTGTGATGGTCTATTAGTTCATCCTTTAAGCCAAGGAATAATCCAGATAAGTCACAGGAGGCACCCGGTTGTTCCAATCGAACGTTGATGTTCACACGAGTTACATTTCCTCCAAACGCTAAAGAGGTTGTAAAAATGTTAGCACCTTGGCTAACTTTGCAATGAAGATTACCCACGTGGTATCCACTGCTGGATCCGGATATTCTATGATGGTTCACTAGAGAACCTGGTCCGGCGTTTATGAAGGTTGCAGCGTTCATGAGGGATTTATCTGGCATTAAATTCACGAATTCTTCTATCAAAGTAAGCTTTGAATTTGAATTGGCCTTTACAATTATTCTGGGAGAAACTAATTTATCCCTCTTTCCTGTCATAACATTAAGCAAGTGTATCGGTTTTTGGATTGTTCTATTTTCTGGGCATGTGATCAGCAGAGCGTCTCTTGCCATGGCAGTGTTGAGCCAAGAAAACGTTTCCTTTGGGTCTGATGAAAAAAGAAATTTCGCCGCTTCGGGTTCATTTTCGATAAGCTCCCCTAGTGGACGCACAATGAGAGCTGACCTCGTAACTTCAAGGTCACTAAGTTCTCTAGAATATTCGCCATTGACTAGGATAATTTTTAAAAGATTTGGCTCGTTGACTACAGATGCAGATTCCAGGGTTTCTGCGCTAGGATCGTTATCAAGCTGAACTGGCATCTCGAGCTTTGTTTGGTAAATTTCATCTAGTGGAGTATATTTCCATTCTTCATCTCTTATGGTCGGAAAGCCGAACGAGTTTATTGACTCAATTGCTTCTTTTCTTTTGCATTTTAGCCATTCTGGTTCGCTATCTCTCAGACCTTGAGACTGGAGAAGTATCCGATTGAAGTTTTCTTCCAATTTTAATCTGCTCCTACCCAATCGTATCCGCGTTTCTCTAATTCTAGCGCCAAAGTTTTGTCGCCGGTTTTAGCTATTCTCCCATTACTTAAAACATGAACATAGTCTGGGACTATATAATCAAGAAGTCGTTGGTAGTGCGTCACAATTATGAAGGCTCTTTCGCTGGTGCGTAGTTTATTTATTCCCTCTGCCACATCCTTTAGTGCGTCTATGTCAAGCCCCGAATCTGTCTCATCGAGAATCGCCAGTTCAGGCTCTAGGACGCTCATTTGAAATATTTCGTTTCGTTTCTTCTCACCTCCTGAAAAGCCGCTATTAACAGGACGGCTGAGCAGTTTTTCGTTTAATCCGATTGACTTCACTTTTTCTTTCACAAATTTTAGAAACTCGGAGGCATTTAGTTCTTTTTGCTCTCGGTGTCTTCTTTGGCTGTTCAAGGCCTCTCGGAGCATGTAGACATTGTTCACCCCAGGAATTTCCATAGGATATTGAAAGGCCAAAAAGACTCCTGACCAGGCAATTTCTTCCGGAAGTTTGTCTACTATCGATTCATTTCGAAAGGTAATATCACCCTCAGTCACGTCATAGCCTTCCTTGCCCGCTATCACATGCGATAGAGTGCTTTTTCCTGAACCGTTGGGCCCCATTATTGCGTGTACTTCTCCCTTATTGACTGTTAAGTTTAGCCCTTTTAGTATTTCCGTACTTCCAACTGTTACCTTTAAATTTTCTATTTTAAGCATTGTCTAACCCTTTCTCGTCTAGTATTTTTTACCCGACGGCCCCCTCTAAACTTATTCCAAGGAGTTTTTGGGCTTCTACAGCGAATTCCAAGGGCAGCTCTTTAAAAACCTCTTTACAAAATCCGTTCACGATAAGGTTAACCGCGTCCTCCTGAGAAATTCCTCGGCTTCTTAAGTAGAAAAGCTGTTCTTCACTGATTTTCGAGGTGGATGCTTCGTGTTCTAATTGCGCGCTAGAGTTTTTGCATTCTATGTATGGAAAAGTATGCGCTGCTGAGCGATTTCCTAGGAGGAGCGAATCGCATTGCGTGAAGTTCCGAGCGCCTTCCGCTGTCCGGGCTATCCTTACTAGGCCTCGGTAGGAATTTTGACTAAAACCGGCTGATATGCCTTTTGATATGATTGTTGATGTTGTGCCCTTTCCAAGATGAACCATTTTAGTTCCTGTATCCGCTTGTTGTCTATTGTTTGTAAGCGCTACAGAATAAAATTCCCCGGAGGAGTTTTCTCCTCTAAGAATGCAGCTTGGATATTTCCAAGTTACCGCCGAGCCCGTTTCGACTTGGGTCCAAGAGATTTTAGAGTTCTTTCCCCGACAGTCCCCTCTTTTAGTTACGAAATTATAAATGCCGCCTACCCCGTTTTCATCTCCTGGATACCAATTTTGTACGGTAGAATATTTGATTTCCGCATCGTCAAGTGCTACCAACTCAACTACTGCAGCATGAAGCTGGTTCTCATCGCGTCTCGGTGCTGTACATCCTTCTAAGTAACTAACGTAGCTTCCCTTGTCTGCAACTACCAAAGTTCTCTCGAATTGTCCTGTATTCATCGCATTGATGCGGAAGTATGTAGAAAGCTCCATCGGGCACTTTGTGTTCTCTGGGATGTAGGCAAAGGAGCCGTCTGAGAATACTGCCGAGTTAAGCGCCGTAAAGTAGTTGTCTCTAGAAGGGACGACAGAGCCTAAATATTTTCTAACTATTTCTGGATACTCTAGGACGGCTTCGGAAAATGAACAGAATAGGACGCCTGCTTCAGCCAGCTTCTCCTTGAAGGTTGTATGGACTGAAACACTGTCAAAAACGACATCTACCGCTACGCCTGCGAGCATTTTTTGTTCTTCTAGTGGTATACCGAGTTTTTCGTAAGTCTCAATTATCTTGGGGTCAACTTCCTCCAGGCTTTTCGGCTTTTCATCATCGCTTTTTGGCGCGGCGTAGTAGGAAATATGTTGGATATTAATTGGATCGTACTTCACGTGCGCCCATTGAGGTTCTTGCATCTTCTTAAACTTGTCATACGCGTCTAAGCGCCAATCGAGAAGCCAATTTGGTTCACTTTTCTTCCGAGATATGGCCTTAATGGTCTCTATATTGAGGCCTGGCGGAAGGCTGTCTTGTTCGACGTCGGTATAAAAACCAGCTTCATAATTCTTGGATACTATAGAATTCAATTTTTCTGTTTGGGTGGACATAATTTACTTCTTAGTCAGCTTCTATGGTGAAACTTTCACCGCATCCACAGGTTGCAGCGACGTTTGGATTGTTGAATTTGAATCCTTTGTTTAAAC
>CACDEI010000025.1 GCA_902551695.1 uncultured Pseudomonadota bacterium | reverse complement strand
GATTCGGAAACCAACCTTAGATGATTTCCAAACGCAATACTCTGCAGCAGTTCTCGTCGACTCTTACGGGTAGAAACTGTAAGGCTAATTTGCTCTGTCTGCATAGAACTAATAGACACATTGTCGACCAGATCCAATTTCGATAGGTAAGCTAAAACCCCAAGAAACTCAGTCGACCTTGCCAACCCTATGATTCCCATCTCAATGACTTCAGGTCTCCTTACAATAATAGGTTCTAGAAAAATATCAGCTATCCTATCAACGACGGAGTCAATTATTTCAGAAGTGACAATATCAATTAACTCGCCCTCCGATCGGAATTGGGTGTCTTCGCCACCTATCGACAGGCTCCAAGAAGCTTCCCATATGTCACCATGGGTTTCTTTAAAATTTACAAGCACAATACATGAAGAAGGGTATTTTTGCTCTAATCCTTCATTGTGAAAATTCTCTTTCATCCCTGAATCAGCTGAGCTAAACAGCTCAACATTTACCTTTTCAAAATTTTGCTTTTGAGAGAATTTTATTGGTAGCCCCCTGTAACGTGCGCGCTCCGAAAGCATTTTCAATAAAAGGTCATACTGTTCATGTTGGGGATCCTCGTAGCCAAAACCTGTATCGACTAGAACCTTAAATAAAGTATTCGGCCGCTCTTTCCCCCAGATAGGAATCTCCAGAGTAGTTAACTCTGAATTTAAAATAGACTGATCGAATGTGGCGGAGAGATAAACTAAATCAGTCTCACTGCTCTCTATGTAAGAATATCGCTCTAGAAAGCTCATTGCCCCATCTATCAGCACGCTAACAGAGTTCCCAGCTCCGGAAGCGTTTCCTGTTATCTTTACCAAAACTGATTTCAACGCTGACGCAACAGCCTCTTCAAGTTCGTCCTCTGATTTCCCGGCTGTCAGCACTTCAGCGGTATACAAGTTAGCAACATCTGTCGCCATCAGACTTGCAGGAGCGAGTCCCCAGAGACTAAAAATCACAACACGGATGACTCTGAGAATCTTATTTCGTTCAGATTTTACTATCATTTTAAAAGAAAAATTTTAACAATAGTGGTAATGTCTAACAAATTAACAAGCTCCTAAAAACTACAAAGAGAGACTTTACTACCGAAGTGAATTTAATGAAAGATAATAAGAAAAAGAGTACATTGAGTTACGAAGATTCCGGGGTGAGCATAAGCAAAGGGGACGCGTTTGTCGAAACCATCAAACCGTTTGCTTCTAAAACAACGAGACCGGGTCACATAGGAGGGATCGGTGGTTTTGGAGGACTTTTCGACATTAGTGCCCTCGATTACCGGGAGCCGATAATCGTTGCAACAACAGATGGTGTCGGCACTAAATTACTCTTGGCTCTTGAAGAAGCCAAACATGACGAAATTGGAATTGACCTAGTAGCCATGTGCGTCAATGACCTCGTAGTACAGGGAGCCGAACCTCTATTTTTTCTAGACTACCTCTCGGTGGGCGCATTACAGCCCGAGGTGGCGACCTCAATCCTAAAAGGTATTGCCAATGGATGCCATATCGCTGGAGCCACTCTTTTGGGAGGAGAAACGGCAGAGATGCCAGGACTTTATACGAAAGGACACTATGACCTAGCCGGATTCGCGGTCGGGGTAGTGGAGAAGAGAAAAATTATCGATGGAAAGGACATCACCAAAGGAGACGTTGTCCTTGGACTGGCCTCGTCAGGCATTCATTCTAACGGTTTCTCGTTGTTTCGAAAAGTTCGTGAACTGAACTTAGATGCTAAAAGCAAACCGTCCAACGAAGAAGCACTGCGACCCACAAAAATTTACGTAAAATCAATCCTTGCAGCAATAAAAGAATATCAAGTTAACGGAATTTCCCACATAACAGGCGGTGGTCTGACCAACAACATACCTCGGATAATGCCAAAGGGATTATGTGCAAAAATAAACCTAGACTCTTGGCTCGTCCCAGAAATTTTCACGTGGTTAGCGGAAGCGGGTCCTATAAAGGAGGCCGAAATGCTTCGGACCTTTAATTGTGGTATCGGTATGGTTTTAATTGTACCGCCAGATGAAGCCCAAGGGATATCCAAGAAACTGACTTATGAGGGAGAAAAGGTATTTCAAATCGGGGAAATTATCAGTGAGAGCAAAGCCATCGTTTACAGTGGTCGAGCCTTTTCTTAGCATTGCGGCAAGATTATCTCAGCAGCTTTATTCTCTTTTAATCTAATTGCTTAACCTTCATTACAACGAATCTCAAAAATCCTCTTAGTATCTGGACCTCGCTGTGTAATAAGCCCGACCGACTAAAAAACCTATGAATTCGCCCCAGAAGATGCTTCGGCTGAGCAGGGTCAAAATAATCCACCAGACGCATTACCGCCTCCAAGTGGTCTTCGAGCCCTCTAATCTCATGAGACAATGCCAACCGATCTCCTTTTGGAATAGACGAAGCCTTTTTAATCTCCACCGCTGATGAACATCTTACTTCATACAGACATATTTGAACCGCTTGGGCAATATTTAGGGAAGAAAAATCAGGATTGGAAGGTATATTTATGATTCGGTTGCACAACCTAAGCTCCTCATTAGAGAGACCAGAAGTTTCTCTTCCAAAAACTATGGCTACTTTACCATCATACTCTCTTATATCGTTAGCAGCGGCTCTTGGCGTAGACACCGGCAATGAAATGTGACGACTCCTAGCCGTTGTTGCAAAAACTAAGGACGCACCATCGAGAGCGTCGGCTAGGTTTTCTCTCAGGACCGCTCGGTTCAAGACATCATCCGCCCCCGAGGCTAAAGCAACAGCATCATGCGAAGGAAAACTTTTTGGCTTGACCAGGTACAAATTTCCAAAACCCATGGTTTTCATCGCACGTGCTGCAGACCCGATATTCGCTGGAAGACTTGTAGAAACCAATACCACCCTAACATCACCTATATTTTCCATCTTCCACTTCCTAAAACTAATATCTGTTACAATATAAACCAAAAAATCAGTCGCCAATATAGTTTGACTAATCTAGGTAGATATCAATGGAACCGATGCTTAACATAGCTATTCGAGCAGCTAGACTTGCGGGTACAATTATTACTCGCGCCATACCTAGAGTAGACACACTAAAATTCGATAAGAAAGCAGACCTCGATTACGTGTCAGAAATAGATACGCAATCAGAAAAGGTCATCATAGAAACTCTATTAGACGCCTACCCGGATCACGCAATACTGGCCGAAGAATCCGGCGATATGGGAGATTCTGATTACTTATGGATCATTGATCCCTTAGACGGCACTTTAAATTTTTTGCATGGATATCCCCAATTTTGCGTTTCAATCGCCCTTTCTGTGAAAAGAAAACTACAGCAAGCAGTAGTTTATGATCCAGTTCGAGATGAGCTATTCACAGCCTCAAGAGGAAGAGGAGCCCAGTTAAATGACCGAAAAATCCGGGTAAGTAATCGAAAGAAATTGGAGCATTCCCTACTGGCCACTGGTTTTCCAGTCCGGGCCCCTGATCTAATTCAGAACTCAATAGATTCGTTAAAAAATGTGATTATGGGTGGTTCGGATGTTCGTAGGGGCGGTGCAGCTGCATTGGATCTTGCTTACGTCGCTTGTGGGAGATTGGACGGATTTTGGGAATCGGGCCTTAAACCCTGGGACGTAGCAGCAGGAGCTCTTCTCGTATCGGAGTCGGGGGGCATAGTCTGTGACAACGAAGCATCAGAGAACTACCTTTACTCCTCAAGTATTGTCACCGCGAATCCGAAACTCATCAGGGAATTAATCCCTTTGATAAAGGTCAATTAGAAGCTAGGGAAATAGAAACTAGGGAACCCCTCTCGACTATGTGTGTCGAGAGGGGTTCTAACCAATAGAAATATTACTAACGGCAGTTAGCAGGTAGAGCCGCATTATCTATGGTAGAAGCACAGGCCCAGGTTATTGACCCCGCGCTCGTAGTTGGCGTCAAAGTAACTGTATTTCCGCTTAATACTGTATTAGTAGAAACAGCCATCGTCACCGTAATGACCCCAGCAGCTCCGACTGCTACCGAGGCAACATCGGTACCCGTAATAGTGTTAGCAGCCGGCAGTCCTGCCTCAGTATTCGTCGTTGGTAAAGCACCAGTGGAGGTAAAAGTTTCTGCAACCGCCAATTTTGCAGCGGCGGCCACACTTAAGGCCTCAGTAACTTTTGCCCTATTGGTATAGTTTTGATAAGCAGGCAAAGCGACAGCCGCCAATATACCAATGATGGCCACCACAATCATTAGCTCGATTAAAGTGAATCCTTGTTCTTTCTTCATTTCGGAAATCTCCATAAAAATGTTCCTATTTGTCGTATGAGGGATTAAAACCCCAAATTCTCTAGCCCTTTAATCGACTAAAAACCCCAGGATGAGGAGCCACCGTCGTAGACTACACATGATAGAATACGCGGCATAACAACCTCCACGCAACCCCTTTTATCAATAATTGGGCCCTCTTGCCTAGAATTTTTATAATATTTTAGGCAAAAACACTACCTTAAAAAAATACAAACTTTGCCCTTCAGACAATCGGTCTGAAAGTTCCCTTTAAACAACCTAAACTCCCTTATCCGCGTGACCCTGAGAACAGAAAGCTTTATCTCTCCTGTAAATGATCTGGTCAATGGGAATATAAATCCCGCAATAATCGCATTTAATAGCCTTACTTGATGAGACTTCAGATTTAGAGGCCGAAAGGCGTTTTCTAAATTTGTTTACTAAACCGACAATAACTATTGTTACTAAAATACCGACTATTAATCTCGGAAACATAGGCTCGCTTCGATTAGATTGGGATTAATGGTAATTTTACACCAACAGACCCAAACAAACTCGTATTCAATCGAAAACTATGGCAAAGAATAGTTTTTCCTTTTAGACAATAATATATACTAAGACCAGAATTTTAAGATTTAGTGTTTTGGCTATGTAGGCTATTTAAAGCAAAAAGCAAAAATTGAGTTCGAAATACACGCCTCATTAAGGAGAAAAGATGAACCTTCACGAATATCAGTCAAAAAACTTGTTCTCAGAGTACGGTATACCGGTTCAAGCTGGGGAAGTTGCTCGGAGTGCTGAAGAAGCAGTGCAACACGCTAAAAACCTGGGTGGAGACGCTTGGCTAGTGAAAGCTCAAGTACATGCTGGCGGAAGAGGAAAAGCCGGTGGAGTAAAATTTACCAAAGACTTGAAGGAAGTCGAGTCTACCACTGCTGCTTTGATTGGCTCCCAACTTATTACTAAACAGTCCGCGCCAGACGGCCAACCGGTAAACTGTGTGTTAATAGCTGCGGCGGCTGACATTGACCAGGAACTTTATCTTGGTGCCATTATCGATCGCGCTTCTCGGCGAGTAACCTTTATGGGTTCGCGTGCGGGAGGAATGGACATAGAAGAGGTGGCAGCCGAGACTCCTGAAAAAATTATTACCGTGAGTGTGGATCCCAATTTAGGATTACAAGATTTTCAATGTCGCAAGCTAGCGTTTGGCCTAGAACTGGACAAGGTTCAAAGGGCAGAGCTACAGAAAATCGTTCAAGGTCTTTACCGACTTTTTGTAGAAAGGGATGTAAGTTTAATCGAAATCAACCCCCTCGCCATACTCAAGGATAGATCATTGTGCGCTGTGGACGCGAAGATCAATCTGGACGAAAACGCACTTTACAGACAAGAGATTGCCAATTGGAGAGATCCAAGCCAGGAAGACGAGAAGGAACGAAAAGCAAAAGAATTCGACCTCAATTACGTCACCTTGGGCGGCAACATAGCATGTATGGTGAACGGGGCGGGACTTGCGATGGCAACTATGGACATAATAAAATTAACTGGAGGAGAACCGGCAAACTTTCTAGATGTAGGTGGAGGAACCACTGCTGAAAAAGTAGCTGAAGCTTTTAAGATTATCGTTTCGGACGACAAACTGAAAGCTATCCTCGTAAACATTTTCGGTGGAATAGTTAGATGTGACCTCATCGCTGAGGGCGTTATCTCTGCGGTTAAAGAGGTGGGAATAAAAGTGCCCGTAGTGGTACGTTTGGAGGGCACTAATGTCGATGCAGGAAAACAAATGCTTGCGCAAAGTGGACTAGACATATTAAGTGCAGACAATCTAGCGGATGCCGCAGAAAAAGTCGTATCCGCAGCCGGAGGTGGAAAGTAATGTCGATACTAGTTAATGAAAGCACCAAGGTAATTGTGCAAGGGTTTACGGGGAAGCAAGGCACTTTTCACGCCGAACAGGCCATCGCTTATGGAACAAAAATAGTGGGCGGAATAACTCCAGGCCGTGGAGGAGAAAAAAACTTAGACCGACCAATTTTCAACACCGTGGGAGAAGCGGTTGAGGAAACTGGTGCGAATGCCTCCATGATCTTTGTACCTCCTCCTTTTGCAGCCGACGCTATAGCCGAAGCCGCGGATGCAGGGATAGAAGTCATAGCTTGCATCACCGAAGGAATCCCAGTTTTAGATATGCTCAAGGTTAAATCTAGTCTGAGAACCAAACCAAAAACCTATCTAATCGGACCGAATTGTCCAGGCATTATCACACCCGGAGAATGTAAAATAGGAATCATGCCTGGCGCGATACACATGCCAGGTAAAGTTGGAATAGTTTCACGCTCTGGAACGCTTACCTATGAAGCTGTTCACCAAACTACATCCGCTAACCTTGGGCAGAGTACATGCGTCGGAATTGGAGGCGATCCGATACACGGTATGAACTTTATCGACTGCCTCGAGTTGTTTCAGGAAGATAAAGGCACCGAGGGCATCATCATGGTTGGCGAAATTGGTGGGTCTGCTGAAGAGGAGGCCGCAGAGTATATTTCTAAGAATGTTACAAAACCTGTGGTAGCCTACATAGCAGGTGTGACCGCCCCACCTGGAAAAAGAATGGGTCATGCGGGAGCAATAATTTCGGGCGGGAAAGGAACGGCTGACGATAAGTTCGCAGCTCTGGAGAAGGCTGGTGTCAGGACAGTACGGTCTCCGGCCAAAATGGGAGAAACTTTGGCCAAATTAATGAGCTAGGTCGTAAGTAAACTTATTTAGAGTTTTCAAAATATGTCTAGCGGCTTAAAAATTGGTTTAGCGCAGCACAATTTCTGCGTGGGTGACCTTAAAGAAAATAAAAAGAAAATATTAGAATTAGTGAAAGTAGGAATAAATGAGCTAGGAGTCGAGCTCATTGTATTTCCCGAACTCGCGCTCACTGGCTATCCCCCAGAGGATCTTTTGCTTAGACCTGAATTTGGTCGCCTGGTCAAATCCTCATTAGATGAGATTACTGACCAAACAAAAGGCTGTAGCATAATTGTTGGCTACCCGGAGTATGTGGGTAGTCAGATTTTCAACAGCGCAGCTGTTATTTCGAACGGTTCCATCACAGCCAACTACCGAAAAAGAGAGCTACCGAATTACGCAGTGTTTGACGAGAAACGATACTTTACTCCGGGCGGCCATCCAACAGTAGTAGAAATAAAGGGTGTAAATATAGGGATCAGTATTTGTGAAGATATTTGGGTACCGAGAAATGCTGTTGAAACAGCCAAAGCAGGTGCTGAAGTAATCTGCAACATAAATGCGTCTCCTTACCACCTTGGAAAGCTTGAAGAAAGACGAGAGGCAGTATCAAGAGCCAGCAGTCAATCTAAAATACCAATCTTATATATCAACCTATTGGGCGGGCAGGATGAATTAGTATTTGATGGAAGCTCCTTCGGTGTTAACCCTCAAGGCGAGATAATCGCACGGGCCCCAGCCTTCGAAGAAGCACTTCATTTAGTAGACATAAAAAAAGCTGATCATTCGATATCGACTGAGTCGGCTATATGCAGCCTACCCTCCGAGGAAGAATTAGTTTACCAAGCATTGATACTAGGCATCCGAGATTACGTCGAAAAGAACAGATTTGAAGGCTGTGTTATTGGGCTTTCGGGTGGAATTGATTCTGCGCTGACACTAGCGCTGGCTGTGGATGCTCTTGGCAAAGAAAAAGTTAGAGCAATATCGATGCCCTCAGATTACACTGCCTCAATGAGTATTGACGATGCACGAGAGGAAGCCAGCCTTTTAGGTTGCGATTTTCATATTTTACCTATTCAAAAAACAGTTTCGACTTTTTGCGAAACGTTATCCGAGCTACTCCCCAATTTAGACCAAGGAGTGACTAAGCAGAACATACAAGCCCGAGCTCGCGGAGTACTTCTCATGGCATGCTCTAACGCATCTAATTCGATAGTTCTTGCCACGGGAAATAAAAGTGAAATGGCTGTTGGGTATGCCACCCTTTACGGAGATATGGCTGGAGGATTCGCACCATTAAAGGATATTCCCAAAACACTCGTCTACCGGTTATCGAATTTCAGAAATCAAAAAAGTTATATTATCCCTAAACGTGTAATCAATAGAGAACCTACTGCCGAATTAGCACCCGATCAAAAAGACTCGGACAATTTACCTCCCTACAACGTTCTTGACCCAATTTTAGAAAGATATATCGAGAGAGACATGAACCCCTTTGAAATATCTGAAGCTGGTTTTGACTTAAATACTGTAACAGAAGTTTCCAAACTAGTTGACAGGAATGAATATAAAAGGAGGCAAGCCGCTCCAGGGGTGCGAATCACTAAAAGAGCTTTTGGTCGAGACAGAAGATTTCCAATAACTTCAAGGTACTCTGAACTAAAGAGTTAGGAAATTCAGGATATCATTCTTTAACCTGTATAACCCTGACTTCCCTAAGCCCGGGGTGTTCGGGATAATTTAGCTCAAGCACTGACAAAACGTCATCAGCCAGATCTTCCATCTCCAACACTCGATAAGACTTAGCCAATATAACGAGAGCTTCCGGCATAGCCGGTGCCTGCTGGTACTTTTCTACGACATACCTTGCCCGATTAGATGCCGCTACGAAAGCTCCTCTTCGCATGTAATAGTTAGCCACATTAACTTCATGTCTAGCTAGCATGTTACGGAGATAGACCATCCGCAGCCTGGCGTCCTCAAAATACACACTATCAGCATACCGCTTGACCACAACACTAAAGTCATTAAAAGATTCTAAGGAAGCGCCTGGATCGCGCTGTGATTCATCTTTTCTGAAAAATCTCTCTGTAATACCCCAACCTCTTCCAAAATTAACAAGCCCTCTCAAATAGTAAGCATAAGCAATATTATTATGAGATGGATATAGTTTAATAAATCGGTCTATCGTTTCAATCGCAAGAGCTGGATCATCCGTCCTAAAATAGCAATATGCCAACTCTATTTGCGCCTGCTGGGTGTAGTCACCAAATGGAAATCTATTTTGGAGCTTCTCGTAATACTCAATGGCACCAGTACAGGAGCCGGAATCCAATCTATCTTTCGCCATCTTGTATAGCCTTTGCTCAGGCCAATCCATCTCTTCTCTATCCCGAGACGCTTCACTCTGAAAATAACCACATCCTCCCAAAGCAATCAGCATTAGGAAAAAAGTCGAGAAATATATAGTATTAGCAAATGCTCTATTTTTCATGATGAAAATTGGTTACCGCCTATTTTTGTCGGGCTTTCCAGAGATTATAGTTTGCGAAAATTGTTTCAGTTAATAATTTGAGATTACAGCATATCATTTTATGAAAAATACGTCAGAAGAATACCACACTATTAAAGTATCCCACGAGCAAAGCGGTAAACGATTCGATCAAGCACTTACTGAATCGCTTCAGAAATATTCACGATCTTTAATAAAAAAATGGATCGAAAAAGGCAATGGACTATTAAATGGGACAATAGCCAAACCGAATTCCAAAGTATCAGAGGGAGATATAATCACGCTGGAGGCCATATTAGAGCAGCATAAAGACCTGCACCCTCAAGAGGTTGAGTTTAAATTAATAGATACCTCGGAAACCTATATTGTCCTGGACAAACCAGCCGGCGTCGTTGTTCATCCTGGTCCAGGAAATAGAGACATGACCTTAGTAAACGGACTAATTTCAAAATTCCCCGAACTATCCGTCCTTCCCAGAGCTGGGCTTGTTCATAGGATCGACAAAGATACTTCTGGTTTACTGTTAGTTGCCAGGACAGTAGAGGCCTACCATTGCCTCAATCAACAGATGCAAAATAGGCAAATAGGCAGAACGTATCAAGCAATCGTAAATGGCGTTTTGGTTGCAGGAGAAACAATAAATCAACCTATAGGTCGACATCAAATTAAAAGAATTAAGATGCAGGTGACTCGCAGAGGGAAAGAAGCTATTACACACTTTAGAGTAAAGGAAAAATTCAGAAAACATTCCCTTTTAGAATTGCAACTAGAAACAGGAAGAACACACCAGATAAGGGTTCATTTAGCTTGGAAAGGATACCCGATAGTGGGAGATAAGCTGTATGGTTGGAGACCTATTTCACCCCAAAACCCTGATCCAAACCTCAAAGAATTAATAGATTCATTCCCAAGACAGGCACTGCATGCGAAAAAAATTTCCTTCTTCGAACCCGAAAGTAAAAAGTTAATAGAACTACACTCTGAAGCACCCAACGACTTCCAAAACCTACTTATCCAATTGAGAAGGGATCTGTCGAGGTCATGAAAAAACGAACGGTACTAAGCCCCCACACTCCTATTATCCTACCGAATTGGTCTGCTCCTGGACGAATCAAATCCTTGTTTACAACGAAATTGCAAGACCCATATGCTACTCACACATTAGCACAGTACCTACCTGAAGCTTCGGATTTAAAAAGAACAATTGATCCCGTTAGATTACATCAAACGCATAGTGCTGTTGTTCATAGAGTCGAGAAAAAAGTTCAAGGCCTCATTGGCGATGCTCTTGTTACTAGCACAATAAATATTCCTTGCTCTATAGAAGTTGCCGATTGTGTGCCAGTATTACTTTGTAGCGAAAATGGAAAAGAAATCGCGGCGATTCATGCCGGATGGAGAGGCCTGCTTGCTGGAGTGATTGAAAACACGACTGAATCCCTAACAACGCCTCCTTCCAAAATAAAAGCTTGGATTGGACCGGCCATCTCAAAAAGCGTTTACTCAGTGGGAAACGATTTACGCAAATCTTTTTGCCAAAGAAATCCTTATTACGGGAATTTTTTCGTAGAAATAAAAAATAAAATATACTTCGACCTAAGAGGGGCGGTGAAATACACCCTAGAAACAAGCGGGATTTCGAATGTTTACCAAACTTCCAGGTGTGTATATCAGGAAAGCGAGAGTTTTTTTTCTTTTCGCCGTGAAAAGACTGCGGATAGGATGATGGGAATCATCTGGATAAGTGACGAGCCCTAGTTAATCATGCCTTTCATATAAAACACTAAGGTGTTCACTTGAAAAAAAATCTAATGCACCCATTTATATCAGTAAGAGCAGGAATATTTTCATATGGATGGTAGCAACTTAACTAATAAATTTAAAAGCGCAATATTAGAAGCAAAGACACTGGCTAAGAAAAGCAATCATCAATTTTTGAGGCCTATTCATCTTCTTTATTCGATGCTAGATGAGGACAATATAGCCTTATTAAGAACCCTAGAACTTACGGGGTGCGATTCCAAAAAGCTAAAAAAAAGTCTATCTAACTATCTGATTAAGATGCCCGAAGTAACAGGGTTTGAAACCGATATTCTTCCAAGTCAAGAGCTTATAAGAATCTTGGAAGATTGTGAAACCATTCGAGAGCAAAACGGAGATAGTTTTATCCCAACTGAAATATTTTTGGTAGCAATGAGCCGCCACCCAAATGAAGCATCACAGATTTTAGCTGAAAACGGTATCAATGAAAAAAAATTAATTCCGGCAATAAAAGCAGTCAACGGAGGAAAGCCAATGTATACCGCAGATGATGAGGAACAGAGAATGGCTCTACAGCGTTTTACAGTAGATCTTACCGAAATTGCTAAGAAGGGCACACTTGACCCTATCATCGGGCGTGATGAGGAAATTAGACGCACGATGCAAGTATTGCAACGTAGAACTAAGAACAACCCAGTGCTAATTGGCGAACCGGGTGTGGGCAAGACGGCGATCGCGGAAGGTCTTGCGCAGCGGATAGTGAATGGTGAGGCACCTGAGATGCTAAAAAATAAGAAGGTCTTATCTCTAGACTTGGCCTCCCTAATCGCAGGCGCTAAATATAGGGGCGAATTTGAGGAAAGATTGAAATCCGTTATCAAGGAACTAACCGAAGCCGCCGATGAAAATATACTGTTTATAGATGAGTTACATACTTTAGTTGGCGCCGGTAAAGCTGAAGGCTCGATGGATGCTGGCAATATGTTAAAACCTGCTCTTGCGAGAGGAGAAATTCACTGCATCGGCGCCACGACTCTAGACGAGTACCGGCGGTATATTGAAAAAGATTCGGCCCTAGAGCGACGCTTCCAAAAAGTAATTGTTCCCGAACCTACCATTGAAGCCACGATAGGGATTTTAAGGGGCATCAAAGATAAATACGCCCTTCATCACGGTGTGGACATAACTGACTCAGCGATAATTAGCGCGGCGAAGCTCTCAGCAAGATATATTACTGAGCGTAATTTACCAGACAAAGCGATAGATCTAATAGACGAAGCAGCAAGCAGAATCAGCATAGAGCTAGATTCAACGCCTGAATCTATGGACAGGCTTTCGAGAAAAACCATACAGTTAAAAATAGAAATAGAAGCCCTCAAGAAGGAGCAAGACTCTCCATCAAAAGATAGACTTCTGGAGCTGGAAGAAAACCTTTCCTCTACTGAATCGGAGTACCGAGAATTAGAAAAAATATGGAACAAGGAAAAAGCCTGGTTGAACGAAGTAAAAAAGGTCACGGAAGATTTAGAGAGCCACCGAAGATCATTAGAGAAAGCTAAGCGAGAAAGCGACCTTACTTTAATGTCAGAATTACAGTACGGCAAAATTCCTGAAATGGAGAAGCGGCATTCTGAGTTATTAGGCTTTCAAAAAAACTCAATTAACCTTCTAAGGAACAAAGTTGATTCAGAAGAAATTTCAGAAATTGTTTCTGCCTGGACAAATATTCCCGTAACCAAACTACTCCAGAAGGAGCGCGAAAAGCTAAAGGAGATGGAGGTGTCTCTGGGGTCTAGAGTAATCGGACAAGAAGCTGCAGTTAAAACCATTTCTGAATCAATAAGACGCGCTAGAACCGGCTTATCGGATCCATGTCGTCCCAATGGCTCCTTTCTCATGATCGGTAGCACTGGAGTTGGCAAAACCGAACTTTGTAAGTCACTGGCAGAGTTTCTTTTTGATTCCAGCAAAGCTATCGTAAGGATAGACATGTCGGAATATATGGAAAAACACGCAGTTGCCAGGCTCGTTGGAGCACCGCCAGGATATGTTGGATATGAGGAAGGAGGTCACTTAACGGAGGCTATAAGACGTAACCCTTACTCCGTCATCCTTCTTGATGAAATTGAAAAAGCGCATCCAGACGTTTTCAATATTCTGTTGCAAGTGCTTGACGACGGCCGGTTAACAGATAGCCAAGGTCATACTGTTGACTTTAGAAACACTGTAATTGTAATGACCTCAAACTTGGGCACAGCATCATCAGAATATAAAAAGGACCAGAGTCCGGATATCTTGGAGAAGGCAGTCCAATCCTACTTCAAGCCTGAGTTCATCAATCGCCTTGATGAAATAGTCGTTTTCCGAAATTTAAGTCTAGAAAATATACGCAACATAACTAAATTACAACTTAGGAAATTTGAATCTCGTCTAATTGAGAACAGAATCCACCTAGAAGTTGACAATGAAGTGATAGGCTTTCTTGCGAAAAATAGCTTTGATCCGAAATACGGTGCTCGGCCAGTAAAAAAATCTTTAGAAAAACTGCTAGCGGCTCCAATAGCGAAAATTATTTTAGAACAAGAAAAAGAGTCAACTGATAGCACTTGTTTAAAGGCCGTAATTGAAGAAGGAAAAATCACCATAAGACCCCAACGCCTTAGCGAATAAAACAAAAAACAACTAAAATTCAACTAACACCCTCACCGAAAAACTTTTAGTTTGTCTTGAACTGTAGCTATTATTCTCAACATCCTCTAACATTTAGTCTGTATTTAAAGTTTTGAGCGCCCTCACTTATGGCAATAGCAGCAAAAAAAACACCGCTAGGTGGCCTAGCCGGCAAACTCTTAAGTTCAAATATTTTGAGCGAGGAAATAATATCTGCTGCCACGGCAGACGCGGAAGATAAAAATCTACCGTTAGTAAGATACCTAATTGAGCACAATTTGGTCGATTCAAAAACGCTAGCGAAGCTTATTTCTGAACAATTTGGATTGCCTTTGCTAGATTTAAGTACATTGACTATCCCATCAGATTTCACCCACTTGGTAAGCTCTAACTTGATTGAGAAAAATGCAGCACTCCCAGTGTATAAGCATGGTAAAAGAGTATTTGTTGCTGTTGCTGACCCTACAAATCTACACGGACTCGATGAATTACAATTCAACTTGGGGGAAGGTACGGTAGAGCCAATCATTGCAGAGTGGGACAAATTATCCAAAGCTATAGATAAAGTAGTTAGTGATACAGATACGCCCTTTGGTGATTTGGATGATACCGAGCTAGATGATTTCGATGAGGTGGAAGTTAGCGAGATCGAAGAAGAAATGGCCGACGAGTCAGATGTGGACGATGCGCCAGTTGTTAAATTTGTAACGAAATGTCTTTTAGATGCGATTCGCAAGGGAGCTTCGGATTTGCATTTTGAACCCTACGAAAAATCCTATAGAGTGCGATTCAGAATCGATGGGATGTTAGAGGAAATAACTAAACCTCCCCAAAGTCTGGCTGGGAAAATTGCATCTCGGATAAAAGTCATGTCTAGATTAGATGTCTCTGAGAGACGAGTTCCACAGGATGGAAGAATAAAGCTTAAGATTTCAAAAAATAAAGCTATCGATTTACGAGTAAGCACTTGCCCGACTATGTACGGCGAAAAGGCTTGTTTAAGAATTCTAGATTCCGATGCAGCTAAATTGGACATCGACCAACTCGGCTATGAAGATTTCCAGAAAGACTTATTCCTAAAAAATATCGAGAAACCTTACGGAATGTTTCTTGTGACTGGACCTACGGGCAGTGGAAAAACCGTTTCTCTCTATACGGGCATCAATATTCTTAACAAGAGCGACGTAAATATTTCTACAGCAGAGGATCCTGTTGAAATCAATTTGCAGGGTGTGAATCAGGTGCAAGTAGAAGAAAGAACCGGAATGACTTTCCCTAAAGCACTTCGTGCATTTCTACGTCAGGATCCTGATATAATTTTGGTAGGAGAAATCCGTGATTTCGAAACAGGTTCTATAGCTGTCAAAGCAGCCCAAACCGGACATATGGTCATGTCCACTCTTCACACGAACGATGGGCCGCAAACATTAACTAGACTACAAGACATGGGCATTCAACCTTTTGCAGTTGCTACGACTATAAATCTCATAACAGCCCAAAGACTCTGCAGAAGACTTCATCCGGACTATAAATTAGCTGAAAATTTGCCCAAAGACGTTTTGATAAAGGAAGGTTTCCCTGCAGAGTGGTTAGAGAACGAGTTTAGCGTCTTTGGTCCTGGACTAGAAAATGAAGACTGCCCGAGCGGTTACAAAGGGAGAGCTGGAATTTATCAAGTCATGCCAATCTCAGATGCAATAAGACGCCTTATCATTGAGGGAGCTAATGCTGTTCAACTAGCAGATCAATCAAAGAAAGACGGAGTGTGGGATATTCGTCTTTCAGGACTAGCCAAAGTTAGAGCTGGGATCACCAGCCTCGCTGAAGTAAACCGAGTAACTGTGGAGTAAAGTCTGTGTCAGATAAAAATGAAGAAGTTTTTTTTATTTGGGAAGGCCTTGACAAAAGGACTAAGAAAGTAACGGGAGAGATTGCCGCACCAAGTGAAGCGGCAGCCAAGACAGCACTTAGAAAACAAGGAATAAATCCAACCAAACTAAAGAAAAAACCCAAACCCTTATTCGGAGCAAAAGGGAAAATAGAGACTAAAGACATAACCGTGTTTAGTCGGCAACTTGCCACTATGATGTCCGCAGGAGTACCACTTGTGCAATCATTCGAAATAGTTGGTAGAGGACATGAAAATCCAGCGATGCAGAAGTTAATCTTATCCGTAAAAGGAGACGTCGAGGCAGGTGGTTCGCTGACCGAAGCACTAGGCAAACATCCTGACCATTTCAGTGACTTATATGTAAATTTAGTAAGAGCGGGCGAGCAAGCTGGGATTCTAGAAGACATTCTTCACAAAGTCTCCACCTATCTCGAAAAATTCGAAGCATTAAAATCCAAAGTCAAATCTGCCCTAGGCTATCCAATAGCTGTAATTGTTGTGGCAGTAGTAATTACGATGATTTTAATGATTTTTGTGATTCCTCAGTTCGAGAGTCTTTTTCAAGGTTTCGGTGCTGATCTACCAGCCTTAACCAGAATAGTGATAAATATGTCTTCCTTTGTAGTCAACAGTTGGTATCTCATGCTGGGCATGGTTATATTGATAATCATAAGCTTTGCTCAAGCCATGAAAAGATCTGAAGCGTTCGCGAACAGTGTTGATAGAGCACTTCTTAGGCTTCCCGTGATTGGAGACATCATCAACAAATCTTGTGTTGCCAGATTTTCTCGCACCCTCGCTACGATGTTTGCTGCTGGGACTCCCTTAGTGGAGGCTATGACATCTGTTGCCGGCGCCTCCGGTAATATTGTTTACTACGAGGCAACCATGAAAATAAGAGACGAAGTGAGTACTGGCTCCCAAATGCATACTTCGATGAAAAACACTGGAGTATTTCCTAATATGGTTGTTCAAATGGTTGCCATTGGAGAAGAATCTGGCGCGATCGATGACATGTTAAACAAAGTCGCCGAATGGTATGAGCAAGAGGTGGACGATGCAGTAGAGTCACTAACAAGCCTCTTAGAACCACTAATAATGTCAATATTAGGAGTAGTAATAGGCGGCCTTGTTATCGCAATGTACCTCCCCATCTTTAAGATGGGTGAAGTCGTCTAGCAACAAAAGGCAT
The DNA here is from genome assembly GCA_902551695.1 of uncultured Pseudomonadota bacterium. GTDB lineage: Bacteria > Pseudomonadota > Gammaproteobacteria > TMED69. Next base: position 3,512 of record CACDEI010000025.1, on the reverse strand, counting down.
CACAGTCAGAAACACCAACGGAGCCTCAAAAATAGAATTTCAACCCCTCACGAAGATCCTTGTTGATTATGGTTTCACGTTATTAGGCCTCATGATCGGAAGTTTTCTTAACGTAATTATTTACAGACTCCCACAGATATCGGAAATTCAATATAGATTAATATGTGCCAACTATATAGAAACCTTTTTTAAGCATAAAAAAATTAAAGGAAGCTTAAATCAGAAAAGAAAATTGCGAAAAATAAAAACTCACTTAGGTGTTCCCTATAATGGCGACGCCTTCAGCCTTTCAACTCCCAAATCCCATTGCCCAAACTGCTTAAGAACTTTGAGTTGGACAGAGAATATTCCAATTTTTTCCTTTCTGATACTAAAAGGTCGCTGTAAAACGTGCAAAAATCCTATAGGCAAAACATATCCACTTGTAGAGTTTATTTCTGCAGCAGGAGCCCTATATATTTCAACACGGCTTTACCTTCCGGCTACTGAAAACCTAGACATTCATCTACTGATGAAGACAGCCTCACTTTGTACTTTCTTCTGGATGTGCATTGCTCTTTTAATCATTGATATAAGAACACAAACGTTACCAGATTTACTTACCTTAAGCCTGATGTGGTTGGGCATAGTTGTAAGCCTCACATCCACAACCGGCTTAGCCCTAGAAAGCGCTATCCTTGGGGCTATTTTTGGCTACTCTAGCTTGTGGCTAATTTATCAGACATATAAATTCTTCACTAATAAGGAAGGTATGGGCTATGGTGATTTCAAGTTAACAGCCGCGATTTGCACATGGATAGGTGTCGAGTCTTTAGCTATACTTCTACTAATAGCGTCTTTAACAGGTGCTTTGTTTGGCGGGTTTCTACTTATAACAGGAAAACTCAAACGTGATGATGCGATGCCTTTTGGACCTTTCCTGATTCTATCCAGTTTTATTTTAATACATACCAGCCCAAGCATATAAGAAAATTAAAAGTTACCTTTGGAAAAAACTTACCAGATGGATAAAGAAAACGAACCAATAGGCGATCCATTTGTGGTTGCAGTAACAGGCGGAATCGCAAGTGGCAAAACGAGTGTCTGCGAATTTTTCTATGATATTTTTAACATCGAAACTATAGACACAGATAGACTTTCTAGAGAAGCGGTTGCTCCAGGAAGCAAATGTCTAGAGGAAATTATCTCTGTGTTTGGAGAAAAGGTAATCGACAATACGGAAAATCTCAATCGCCCCTTGATGAGAAAAATTATATTCGAAGATAACTCTCTCAAACAGAAGTTAGAAAATATAATACATCCAGAAGTGAGAAGACTAGTCGATTCGAAAATACGAAAAATTACGGGAAAGTACTGCCTACTCGGGATTCCACTACTTTTTAGCAAAACTCAAGATTCGCGGATAAAAAGAATTCTAGTAATCGACTGTGAGGAAGACATTCAAATCAAAAGAGCTATGGCTAGAGATAATCTTAACAAAGAGGATATTGAACGAGTCATATCATCTCAGGCCAGTCGAAAGCAGCGGCTAGCCTTAGCCGACGATATTATTAGCAATCAAGGAACTCTAACAGAGTTGAAAGAGAAAATTATAGCATTGCATGAGCTTTATTCATCTTTGAGTAATAGGCGATGACAGTAATCTACGAGCATCCCATCACGGAGCATGCCAAGTGGCTCAAAAGAATTGAGGTAACTTATTCAAAAATAGAAAATCTAATAAAATCACGAAGGCAACATGTTTTTGCAAATATAATATTTCTTATAATCGAATTAGAGACGCTAGTCAGCGGACAGGAGAACCGGACAGATATCCAGAAGATTTTAAACAAAAAAAAGAGCTTTCTAGTGAGTCTCTCATCCAACCCTGACGTCAATTACGAAATTCTGGAAAAGACTCTCGAAGAGCTAGAGGAAGCAGACAAACGCCTGCGATGTCTCGAGGTTCCTCCAGGGAATAACCTTCAAAAAGACCATTTTATTCAATTAATAAAGTGTAAATACAATATTAAGGGACCTCTCTATGACTTCGAGCTTCCTCATCTAAATTACTGGATTCATCAAGAACTGGAGCTTCAATTAGATAGAATAGAATTTTGGTTAGAGGATTTAATTCCCATTGTAAAAGCTGCAGAGCTGATATTACGAATATCGAGAAAAAGCGGGCAAAAAACTATTTGTACAGCCGAAAACGGTTTTTATCAATATGTGAACGAAAAACAAACTAACCTGGATTTAATGCAAATTAAGGTTCATCCAAATCTGCTAGAATTTCCTGAGATAACTGGAAATAAGCACAAATTTTTAATTCGGTTTTTAGAAGAGAAAAACACCCAGGTAAAGCCGCAGCAAGCTACGAAATCGATTAAGTTTGAATTATTTTTGATAACCCTGTAAAACCAATTTCAGATGTAATCGAGATAGGGAAGAGATCTGTCGACTTCCCGAAGATACTCTGCACAATCTGCGCAGTTCCATAGAGAGCTTTGGACAGCAATGCCTTGGCAACCGATTTGTCTCGCGGAGACAACGTCCAAGTAAGAAAGACCTCCTAAAGCGAAGACGGGAACGGAACTTTTTTCCACCATTTTAAGAAGCCTACTCCAGCCTAAAGGTGCTCTATCTGGATGAGTTCTTGTACGTTTGATCGGAGAGAAATAAACAAAATCGACACCAATCTGTAAGGCATGGTCTAATTCCGCAACATCGTGGCATGAGGTGCTGAGAAGATCGCTTTTGGAAATTGGCCGATTAGTGTGTTTAGAGGCTTCTGATCGACTCAAATGGAGTCCTCGAAAAAGGGACGAATCAAAATGCGAAACCTTACCGTTAAGCATCAGAATCACGTTCATTGCTCTCAATTGATCAGCCATTCTCACAGCAATTTGCTCTATCTTGTTAATATCAGCTATGTGAGAGCGAAGCTGAATCAACTTGACTCCACTTTTAGCAATTCTTAGTATACTTTCGATATATTCATCAACACTGTTTAGTAGCGGAGGAGTCACAAATGCTAGAGTTGGTAGTGTAATCGCAATATTTATAGAAGTGTTGTAAAGAGGAAAAGAATAACCAAATATTGCATCCTTACTTATCCATTTAGTTTCTTGACCCTCTTTCCCCTCAGGGAAACCGGACCAATTTAATACCTCGAAGACATCTAAACTAAGAAGACCGTCCTCTATTTTTTTAGTAACGTTAATAAGAGGACGTGCAGAAATAACAGATATTCCGATTTCTTCTTTTAGCTCCCTCCTTAAGGTATCAAAATTTGTCTCTCCAGGCTCTTTTCTACCTCCAGGGAGCTCCCACTCCCCTCCCAGCCTATCCCGTCGTTTTCGTCGTGAGATAAGCACCATATCCTCTTTTACCAATACACCCAAAACTACTGACAAATTGTATTTCACCTCAAGAGTAAGTAAGACTGGCTACGTGCAAAATTCAACTTCGATACTCTGCATTAATACGAACGTAGTCGTACGATAAATCACAAGTCCATACTGTCGTATCAC
>CACDEI010000024.1 GCA_902551695.1 uncultured Pseudomonadota bacterium | reverse complement strand
AAAAGTTTATCCAAATCATGTTTTGTTGGGATTTTGCAAGCAGGGATCAGTAAACCGCCTAAATTCTCATCTTTTTCTACCAGAGTGACTTCATGGCCACGAAGGTAAGCAGTACGCGCGGACTCCATGCCTGCTGCACCACCACCAACTATGATAACTTTTTTTGAGTCTCTAGCTGGCTTATTGTCATACATAGATTCTCGGCCTTCTAGAAAATTCACTCTGCAGCGCATTGGGGTTCCGGGTAGAATTGTATCAAGGCAATCATTACACCTGATGCAGGGGCGTATTTCCTCGGGTTTCCCCGCTGCGGCCTTGTTAGGCCAGTCCGGGTCGGCTGTTATCGCTCTACACATACTTATAAGGTCAGCCTTGCCATCTGAGAGGATCTGTTCCGCCATCTCTGGCTCATTAATAGCGCCTACGGCAATTACAGGTATCTCTACCACCGCTTTTACAGCTTCCGCCAGATGTACGAGATTGCCATAGGGATAATGAGTGGGTGCGACCGTGTGTTCCCAAACTTCTCCTGTGCCTGCAGAAACTGCAATGGCATCAACGCCGGCTTCTTGAAGCCATTTTGAGAACTTCAAGGATTCTTCAAGAGTGACGCCATCTTCGACATAGTCTTCCGCGCTAATTTTATAAATAAGAGGGAACTTAGGCCCCACTTTTGCTCTACTACGCCTGACGATTTCCAGACCAAATTGGGCTCTATTTTCGAGGCTGCCTCCCCATTTATCAGTTCGGTGGTTGGCCTCGAGTGATAAAAATTCGGCCGGCAAATAACCGTGCGCTCCGTGGAACTCTATGCAGTCAAATCCGGCTCTTTGCGCGCGATCAACAGCGTCTGCGAAAGAGTCTATAATATCCTCTATTTCTTCCCCTTCCAATGCGCGGGGTTCAACTTGAAAGTAGCCATCCTTTCTAGGCGAGGGAGCTACTGGGGTTTTTTCTTTGACCAGACATTGTCGTCCAGCGTGAATTAGTTGAATGCCAGCTTTCGCCCCATTCATTTTTATAGTTTCTGCTAAATTCCATAGGCCTCCAAGCGCATAATCCGAATCTAGGGTAGGTTCTCCGTATTGCAGTCGGGAATTTATATTTACGGACGAGGCTTCCACCAAGCAAAGGCCTACACCGCCAGCGGCCTCAACTGCGTAATGATCCAGGAGAAGTTGGGTGACTGTCCCATCTTGAGGCGAAGCATATAAGGTAGTGTTAGCCGCCCGAATGATTTTATTTTTCAGGTGCATGCTACCCAACCTAGTGGGGGTAAAAAGGTTTGGGAATTTATTTGTCGTTTTGTTAATATCCACTCTGATAGCTCCTTTAAGATATTAATTGCCCAGCGTCTTATTTTTACTTACTTATAAACCCTCATGGTACCGCAAGCCGTAGCTTGACTCGATAGCAAGAGTTTAGTTTGTGGTGACAAATTCCGAGTTATATTTTCAGAATATGTGATTATAAGCAAAGTTGGTACGCTCAACAAAATGCGAGATTGAATTTCACCCCTCTTACTGGTGTAATTGGTGCTTAGAAAGTCTTTCCTCAATTATGGGTGCCTAGTTATTTCGGCCCGCCTTAAAGAGTTGAAAGCTTAAACTGATAGGGTATTTAAAAGGGGAACGTAGTATATGCAATATACGTTAGGAGTTGACATTGGTGGGACTTTCACCGATTTTTCACTTATAAACGCAGATGGAGAGATTACGCTTTGGAAAGAAGCGAGTACTCCTAAAGATCCTACTCAGGCGATAAAAAAAGGCGTGCAAGCTCTGGCTGATTTGGGCGACGAGCCATTGTCCGAGTTCTTGAGTAAATTGGACTTGTTTGTCCATGGGCAGACTATAGCAACTAACACCGTGATTCAAAGAAACGGTCCAAAAACCGCGCTACTGTGTACGGATGGGTTCAGGGACATTATCCATTTTAGAGATGGTTTTAAGCCAGAGCGTTACAACATCCAACTACAACCTCCTGAAGACTTTATTCCCAGATATTTGCGTCTTCCTGTCAAGGAGAGGGTAAATTATGCTGGAGAGATTCAAATACAATTGGATGAGGACTCAGTCGTTAAGACTATCGAGACACTGAAGCGGGAAAATGTAGAGTCTATTGCAGTTAGCTTTCTTTGGTCGATCATGAATTCGCAGCATGAACAGAGGGTAAAGGAAATTTTGGCGGAAAAGCTACCAGACGTTCCTGTCGTTTTAAGTTCTGACGTGCTCCCTATGATAAGAGAGTGGGAGCGGACAACTTGTACGATACTAAGTGCTTACGTCTTGCCAGGTATCGCAAAATATATGGTTGAACTGCAAGATTTTCTGCAAGAAAACGGTTTCCGGCATCCTATGCTAGTAATGCAGTTAAATGGCGGTACTTCCACTGTCGCTAAAGTAATTCAGAAGTCGATTAATTCTTTGGCTTCAGGGCCAGCTGCCGCTCCGATGGCAGGTCTTTATTGTTCAAAGAGGATCGATATTGACAATGTAATTACCGTCGATATGGGTGGTACCAGTTTTGATGTATCGATGGTTACTAACGGGATGCCAAGCCTTACCCGGGACTTGAAAGTTCATGGGATGCCCGTTGGCGTGGCTGCTGTCGATGTGCACTCAATAGGGGCTGGAGGAGGCAGTATAGCCTGGATAGATAAAGGGGGTGCCCTTATGGTTGGCCCACAAAGCGCCGGTGCTGAACCCGGGCCAGCATGCTACGGTCAGGGAGGTAAACAACCTACTTGTACGGACGCAAATATAGTATTGGGATATATAAATCCAGATTTCTTTTTGGGTGGTAGACGGAAGATCGATCCAGAATTATCAAAAAGTGCTATAGAAAATTATATTGCTAAGCCTTTGGGCATGTCGGTGCCCGAGGCGGCTTATGGAATTTTCCGAATAATAAATAACAATATGGTCGATGCTATTCGCGTCGTTTCAGTCGAGAGAGGAATAGACCCGAGGCATTATTCTTTGGTATCCGGTGGGGGCGCGGGTAATATTCATGCTGGTATGTTGGGCAGGACTTTAGATATGACAAAAGTTATAATTCCGCGCTACAGCGGAGTTTTTTGCTCATTTGGAATGATAGTTAGTGACGTTCGCCACGACTATATGCAAGCCTTAGCGACAAATACCGATAGGTTTGATCTAGAGGCTGTTAATGGCGTGCTGAAAGATCTGGAGGATAAGGCCATTCAAGAGATGGTTGAAGAGGGTTATCCGGAGGGGGAAGTGGTTCTTGAGCGATTTGCAGACGCAAAATACCCAGCTCAGATTCATGAACTCACAATAGCTGTACCTAACGGGGCCCCGTTACGAGATACCGATATCCAAAAAATGTCTGAAGCATTTCACGATTTACATGAGCGGATGTTTACCTATAGTGTAAGAGAGAGCTCGGTAGATTTATTCCACTGGAGGGTTGTGGCTCATCGAAGAGTGAAAGAGCCAAACCCTTTTGTTTCTAAGGAGAAAAGCACTGATATCAATGATGCTTTGAAAGGTGAGAGGTCGGTATTTTTCGGAGACATTAATGATTACCGAGAGACACCTATTTACGATGGTGATAGGATTCCGAAAGGCTTGGCGGTTAAAGGACCGGCTGTTGTTGAACAGGCAACAACGACAATTGTTATTTTTCCGGGACAAAGTTTGGAAAGTAATGAGTTTGGTGATTTTGTTTTGAACTTATAAAAAGCTGGCAGTTTAAAGGAGGCGAGATTCGATGAGTGCAACTAATCCCATAGTTGATGAAAGAGCGAATAAAACTAAAACGTCGTTCTTATCTGAATTAGATATAGACCCGATTACTTTTTCAGTGATTTTAAACCGTTTTAGTACGATCGCGCGCGAAATGACTTTGACTTTAGAGTACACCTCTTGGACTTCGATATTGGCTTTGGCTAGGGATTTTTCCTGTGCGATTTATGATGCGGAACCCAGGCAAGTTTGTATGGAGGATGCGCTTCCAGTACACACCAATTCCTTACATGTCATCCTGAAATCAATGGTTAAGGCCTTTGACGGGAAGGTGTATGACGGAGATGTAATTGTAAGCAATGATCCTTATAGCGGTAATACACACGTGGGTGATTTTGTCACTGCAACGCCTGTATTCTACGAAGGGAAACACATGTTTTGGGCCGTGACTAAGGGGCACCAGCTAGACTGCGGTGCCTACGAAGCGACAAGTGTAGCACCAAGCGCTAAGGACGTTTGGCAGGAAGCCCTCCAGTTACCCCCGATTAAGTTTTACGAGAAAGGGGAACCAAGAGACGATGTGATAAATATGTACTTGGCGAACGTCAGATATCGTGAATTATTATATGGAGATTTAAAGGCACAACTCGGTTCCATTTGGAATGGTAAGAGGAGAATGATCGAACTAGTAGATGAATATGGCCCTGAGGAAACAATGCGTTATGTGGAGGCGATTCTTGATTATGCAGATAGAAGGACCAGTGAAGAAATTCGAGCTATTCCAGACGGTAAGTATTTTGGTGAAGGGTGGATAGACTCCGATGGGAGCGGGAATACCGACTTAAAAGTCTGTGTTTCGTTAAGTATAAAAGATGACCAAATTCATGCTGATTTTGCGGGAAGTGCACCTCAAGGTAGTGGTGGAACAAACGGTACCCAAGGTGTGATGGAAGCCTCTGCCGGGATACCCATTTTATGTGCAATAGACCCTGAAATCCCCCACAACGACGGCTGTCTTAGACACATCACTTGCGAGGCACCAGAGGGCTCAATTGTGAAAGCTAAGTACCCCGCTGCAACAGCTATGGCTACCCTCTGTCCTGCCGGTCAGGAGCAGGAGGTGGTTTGGAAAGCGCTTGCACAAGCGGCACCCGAAAGGTCTTCAGCCGGTTACGGAGGCTTCCACTGTATTCCTTCTATCTCTGGGGTCGACAAGCGCGGAGAAGAGGAAAAGGAATGGGCGGCTATGTTTTTCAACGGAGGCTCCGGTGGTGGGGCGTCTAAAAATGCAGATGGTTGGCCTCTTATTATGACTTCCTCCGGGATGGGAGGGTTAAAGATAATCAGCGCCGAGATGTCTGAACTTCTTTACCCGATCATGATTGATCATCATGAAATAGAGACCGATTCTATGGGTCATGGTAAAACAATGGGAGGCGCCGGCATAAGAATAAAAGTAAGACCTTACGATACTCCGATGGCGTGCCACAATACAGGAGATGGATGTTCGAACCCACCATTTGGATTGTTGGGTGGAACACCAGGTATTGGTGGCGGAAATTTCCGGGAAAACCTGGAGACCGGTCAGCGCGATTTTTGCTCGGCTAAAGGCTATATGGAAATAAAACCTGGTGAAGCGTGGGTTGGAGTATCATCTGGAGGAGGGGGATTCGGTGATCCTCTTGAGAGGGAGGCCGCTTCAGTATGTGACCACGTTCGAGACGGTATCATTAGCATGGAGACTGCAAAAGATGTGTATGGCGTAATCATGAACAGCGATACCTATGAACTAGACGATCAAGCCACTCGAGAATTGAGAGAAAACAAAAGAGATTCGCGGGAGCCGTTGAAAGATATACAACCGACCCGGCCGAATGCCGGTACTTGGGCACAGGAAAATATGAAGGAGGGCGAGCAGTTTCTGCTTGATCCGCTACCATAGCTTATCAGTGAGGACTTAACCTCCGATCGGCAGTGTTAGAAGAGGTGAGGAGCGCTTTTTATCTCTCGACTGCAACGCGAATAGCTGTCCCAAAAGTTGAAAGGTCGCTTTCGTTGTGACATCGGAGTCAGCGACGTAGAACCACCATCCGCGGTAGTTGACGGCGATGGCAGCATTTGACGGTTTAGAGCTAGAAGAACTTATTCTAGCGAGTTTTCCGGTTGCTTTTCCCCAATCGAACAAATCGCCATTTTCGAGGGAAGTTGTTGCGACTTTTTGTTGATTAATGTCCTCTTCAGGAACTATTACTGATTGGGCTAGAAAGTACATTACCCCCATGAAGGAACGTGTTTGAACTGCTATGGCATCTTTGTGGTGGTTTTGATCACCGATTTCAACAAGTTTAGGGTTTGGATTAGAAGCTCCTGTTATACCTAGAATTTGGCGTAGTCGGTTAATCTCAGAAGCGTGTTCCTCTTGAGAAGAAAATTTTACCGCGTATCTCGTGGCTTTATTTTGGTTTGAACTCTCAGTTATTGACAATCCACCCTTCGCTTCTAGGGACGCTAGAAGCTTCAAAAGTTCATTGAAGTCGCTTACATCTGGTGGAATACTTGGAGTTGGGCCAGAGGCTTTAGCCGCGTTATCTATTCCGTTTATATTTTCGACGCACAAACGAATTACCCGTTCTGTGCTCCAGCCAGAAGAGTCGAGTAATAGGATTGTTTCAAGAGAAATTCTGGAAAGTATTTGACGGACAAAGTCTTCTCCTCGTAAGGGAGAGTAGGTCACTGTTGGTTTTTCCTCGTAAGCTAGCTTGCCCTTTATAGAGTAGTTAGATGCTCCGTCAAAGTCGAATGTTGAGCCAGCCTCAACGGAAGGAGTTAGCAGGAATTGAGTGTTTAAGGCAGTGGCCTCAAGAAAGTATGGTGCATCACCGTAACGAAGACGAACCAGATTAAGGAGGATCTGTTCGCTCTCAGTGTTTCCCATCGCCACATTGTAGTCCGTTCTGCTACCTTCAATGAATTTAGGCCCCATTTGAGAGCAGCTAGATAGGGCACATAATAAAACCGTGTTTGCTAATAAAGTTTTTAAACCTTTTCTGAAAGGTGTTTCAAATCTTTTGAACATTTTTTGCTAAGAAGTGCCGTGTTTTTACCTTACTCTAGTATAGAAAAGGCTGCTATTCGCTTGAATATTTATCACACTTTTCTACTCAACTCTTTAATGTCGTTATTAAGAATCTGATCATTTTCAGAGTAGTCGACAGGGCAGTCTATTAGATGAAGACCATCTGTGTTTAAGCATTTCTCCAACAAAGGTTCAAGTTCTGCGGAGTCTTTAACTCGATGCCCGATACCCCCATAACTCTCAACATATTTCACAAAGTCTGGATTCCCATAAGTTAAACCCCAATCTGTTAAGCCCATGTTTGCCTGTTTCCAGCGGATCATGCCATAAGCGTCGTCTCTTAGTATTACTACTACCATTTGCATTTCTAGGCGTATAGCTGTTTCTATCTCTTGGCTGTTCATCATAAAACCGCCGTCCCCGCACACCGCCACAATTTTCTTATCCGGGTAAACCAAACGACTTGCCATGGCAGCTGGCAATCCCGCGCCCATAGTGGCTAGGGCGTTGTCGAGCAATACAGAGTTGGGAGTGTGGGCCTTGTAGTTTCGAGCAAACCAAATTTTGTATACTCCGTTATCCAAGCTAATGATACCGTCAGAGGGGACGGTGGAGCGAAGGGCTGCTACGAGTCGTTGGGGATATATGGGAAAGCGATCGTCATCTTTTCCCTCAGCAACATGTTTTTCGCCAGCTTCCCTTATTTCTAGAATCCGTTTGAAATCCCAGGCTGTTTTGGCATTGATGGTTTCTTTGATTTGCCAAATAGCGTTTGCAATATCCCCGATGACCTCTGTTTGCGGAAAATATACTGGGTCAACCTCCGCTGGACTGAAACTTACATGTATAACTTCAGTCCCTCCTTCCTCCATAAAAAAAGGTGGCTTTTCTATCACATCATGACCAACATTAACTATTAAGTCAGACGCTTGAATAGCTCGATGGACAAAGTCTCCATCCGACAGTGCGGCGTTTCCGAGAAAAAGAGGGTGTCTTTCGTCAATAACTCCCTTTCCTAATTGGGTTGTCACAAAAGGCATCCCCGTTTTTTCGACAAGCTCGGTCAGCATTTTGGAAGTTAATTTGCGATTGGCTCCGGCGCCTATTATAAGGATCGGACTCTTGGCTTTCTCTAATTTAGATACCGCCGCTTTAATTGCCTTCATCTCAGCAGAGGGTCGTCTGTTTAGACTCCTTTTCATCGGTTTGATATCGGTGCTTTCCTCCGCAATGTCCTCCGGTAACTCTAGGTGCACTGCTCCTGGTTTCTCTTCCTCGGCAAGACGAAACGCTTCACGAACCTTCGAAGCGACATTATCGCCAGACGCTATCTGGTGGGTGAATTTTGTCATTGGCCGCATGGCATCGACAATATCTATAATTTGAAATCGGCCTTGCTTAGAAGACTTAATTGGCTTTTGGCCAGTAATCATCATCATTGGCATCCCGCCCAGCTGTGCATAAGCTGCTGCTGTGAAAAAGTTGGTGGCACCTGGTCCTAGCGTAGCGATGCAGACTCCGGTTTTCCCCGTTAATCGTCCATATGTGGCTGCCATGAATCCTGCGCCCTGTTCGTGTCTAGTCAATATTAACTTTATTTTTTTTGACTTTGAGAGCGACTCTAAAAAGGCTAGGTTTTCCTCACCTGGTATCCCAAATATATATTCGACACCTTCTTCTTCTAGAGCTTCGATAAATAGGTCTGAAGCGTTCCCCATAATAATCCCCCTTAGATTTCCGTGCTCATCTTAAATTTTAATATTCGTTTTTTGCTGTCTTGATTGGATCTGGTTGAAACTGGTGACAGGTCGTGCAGTCCGAAGGTGCTTCCGATACCGCAAAGATATGATTGCTGTGACAATTCTGGCAGTTTTTGACTGGCGGGAGAATGACATCGAGGCTGGAGACAGACTGCGCAGCTTCGTGACAATCAGCACAATTTTCGGAGTGTTTAGCATGATTAAATACCGCTTTACCATACCATTCTATTCTGTCTATCGGTTCAATCTTCATCGGTAAATCACTATTTCCGCCGCTACCAGCTGCGATTTCATGACATGTGTTGCAGCCCGTGTAATAAACTATTTCTCTAATTGCTGCGTCCGAAAGTTCCGCAGAGGTTTTTTCAGGTAGAGCAGCTTGCGGTCTCGTCTTGATCTCTTTGCCCGGCCTTCTTAAGGCTCGAGGTTCAAAAGCGCTCTTTTCAATTAAAGCTTCAGTAGCGCCAGCGTCTTCGTAGTAGTCCCGAATATTTTTCACAAGGCTTTCTAAATTTCCGTGTGGGAGAGGAACTCCGTTACTATTCGGAATAGTGGGTCTATGGCATCCCGCGCAGTCGTCATCGAAATTAACTCGATTATAAAGGCCTGCATCATCGAAAGAATGACAGCTAGAACATTCCAGCTGTATTTTAGAGCCGTCAAGTGATGCCAATGCCTTGGTTAAATGAGTCTTATGAGGAAAGGTTATCTGGCTGAACCTAGAGTTACCTTGATATTGGTCTAATGCGACATACTCTAGTCGATGATCAGCGTAAATTCCTATTGGTACTTTGAATTGAGGATGATCGCTAAATGAACTAACCGGTAAAAGTTTTGAGTCGGCTATTTTACGACTATGGCAACCAGTGCATTCTCTTCCAAAGAAACTAGTGTCCGATGAGAGTTCATGATGAAAGTTATCAGATGAAAATATTTTTTCATCGAGATTAAGCCTAGGAGCCAGGAAGCCCGCTAAAATTACAACTAAAAGGAGAGATAGACTTGCCAGACGTTTCGGTGGTAGTAAACTCTCTATATCGCCAGAGGAATCGTCTATGAGTCTCTGCTTCAGACCTAGTGACTGATCGGAGAATTTTTCTGACACCTCCAGCATGGCATCATTAGAGTCCGCACTCTTGACGCGAAGTTCGTAACCGCCTAATTCAATTAAGTCATCTTGGTTAAGATTAGCGGAATTAGTCGTCTGTCCATTATGTTTGAACTTGTTGCTTGCTATAGCTTTCAAACTAATTTGAGTAGGCCCGTTGTGCGAGAGGACCGCATGCTCAAGTGCGACTCGAGTATTTTGTAGGAAAATATTTTGGTCAGATCCTCTTCCCAGGCTAAGAGTTTCCGCCGAGAGGATTTCATCTTTGTGACTGACTGCTCCCTTTACATATCTGATTCTGCGTAATGTTAATTTCATGTGGAACTACCAGTAAAACAATACGACGTAAACATGAATTAGTAAGGAGAGTAAGGCGCCAACCGTTAACGGTACATGTAAATAAAGCCACCAACCCAATCTAAAATGGTATCTTATGTCGCGTTCTATCTTGCCTACGAGCGATTCTTTTTCCTGCAGTAGGCTATCCAATTCCTTGATTAGTTCAGAACCAGAGTGCTGCTCTCGGACAAAGTCAATCGCCTTATAGATAGCGCCTTCTTTCAGGCTCCTATCGCTAAACAACCGCGTTAACAAAGAGGTCTTTATTTTTGTTTCCTCAACATTTTCAGAAATTTTGGCAAACATTTCTGGCGATATTTTTTCGGACAGCGCCAAACTTTTCTCGTCTATCTCAGTAATTTCAGCAAACATGGAATCTCGGCTCATTCCATCCCGATTCAGGGTGATTTTATCGGGGTAAATCGAGTAGGCGTAAAGACCATAAAAGCCCGTTAGTATAACCATAACCGTGAATGCGTATGCCAAACTGTGAATGTTGAGCCCTAAATGGAAGCCGCTATGTAGTGACACAACTAGCAGTAAGGCCGTGCCAAGATAAATATGTGTAGATACCCATCCGACTGCCAGTAGTTCAGTGTTTTTATATTTTCGTTTTCTAATTCCTAAACAGGCTAACCAAACCATTAGCACCCCGCCAAGACATCCTCCAACATATCCCAACCAGGTCCCTCCAGCTGAGGTGGCTGACGGCTCGGCCACAACGTATAGTCCCAGGACCGCGGCACAAAGTACTACTGATCCTTTCAAAGATTTAAAATTTTTGTAGCTTATGAAAGATTGATGCACTTTTTGTATGTCTTTTGATGGTTTTAGTTATTCATTTTTAGGCTGATAAACTCTTCGGGAGATACCCTTATAGCTGCTCCCGTAGGACAAGCCCTCACGCAGGCGGGTCCTTGTGGTAATTCTTTACACATATCGCATTTTGCTGCTGTTTTAGCTCCATCCTTATTTTGTGAGACGCTAGGATAAGGATCTAAACCAAATAAAATTTGTTTCCATAGGGGGCGTGGCTCGGCAGTGTTTTTTACCGCCATTTGTATAACGCCGTAAGGACAGTTTTGTTCGCAATTTCCGCAGCCGATGCAATTGTCTGCAATATACACCTCGCCTTCCGGTGTTCGATGAATAGCATCTGGAGGACAATCCTTCATGCAATGAGGATGCTCACAGTGTCTACAAGAAGTCGGGACATGTACACCGGCGACAGTAGGACCTGCTTCGCGATCTAGCATAGACATTCCTCCATGAGTATCAGCACATGCTTTCTCGCAGTTATCACAGCGAACACAGAGAGATTCGTCGATCAATAATACATCTGTTGCTTCACCTAATCCCTGTTCCATCAAAAATTCTACTAACCCTTCTCCATGCCCGCTCTTCTTTTCTTGGTTTTGTTCTAATCTTTGCGCTATCAATAATTCCAACTGATGTTTCGTGTCCGGGTTTTTTGATAGGAGGTTACGAAAATCTTTCCCCTTTAACACGATAGTTTCTGTGCTTACAGCAGCTTTTACCGTTGCAGATCTCGGCATATCAGTCATGAGGGCCATCTCGCCGACATAGTTCCCCGCGGGCAGATAGGCGAGGGTGGTATTTTTCTCCCCAATTGATTTTGAAACGGTTACCGATCCCGATCTGACCAAGTGTAGGGAATCCCCTTGGTCCCCCTCTTTGAACAATTCTTGATTGGCGTCGAATTTTTCCAGGGTCGCATTTTTTACGATCTCGGCAAGATGCTCCTCCTTTACTTCCGGCGCCAAGTGCATTTTAATAGCGCGGATCATAAACGCCTCGTCAATCGTTCGTTTGACCGATTCATTAGAGTTTATGAGCTTATTCATAGATCTTCGAGGTGTCTCGATCACTACACACTTGGTGCCTGCATAGACGCTAGTAGAGCGCCGGCGTCCCGAAATAAGAGACATTTCACCAACGAATTTTCCTGTGCCAAGTTCAAGGGAGGGCGCAGGGTCCGAGGGTTTTATCTTAACATTTACCGTCCCCTGTAAAACCGTGAAAAAAGTATTTGTGTAGTCATTATACTCTATTAATTTCTCTCCTTCTTTTGGCGAATGTATCTCCGAATCCAAAAGAAATTCTCTCAATTGTAGGGGGCTAAGAGACTCGAATAACGGAATACTACTTCTTACTAGTTCGATTCCTTCATCTACAGAGTTTATTTCAGCTACATTTTGGAATTTATCCCAAAGCAAGGCCTCGTCCGCGGGCTCCACCTCTCGACCAGATATCGTTTCTATAACCTCGTAGCCTTGATTAAGACACTGTTTTATCAAGGGATAACCGGCGAGCGCTCCTATCACATACAAGCCTGGAATGTTGGACTCATATGTCGGGGATACGATCGGGACTGCTGTTGGGTCGTCGGAGGTGAACTCGATCCCGACTGATTCCAGAAACTTTCTTGGTGGAAGTGCTCCCAGGCGTCCGATTATTCGGTCGCATTTGAGGTCTATTTCCTCTTCCTTAGTTTTTATTTGAAAATTCAAACGGTGCGTCTCTGAATCCTCGGATAGTGAGGTTACCTTTACGGCGTTTGCGTTGTAAATGCAGTTTAACGTGCCCTTATCAATAGCTCCCATTATAGCAGTTAGGTTGCCCTCTTTGGCTCGAGCAAATTCATCTCTTCGGTTGAGTATATAAACTTCATTGTGACCAGCTAACGCCAACGCATTCTCTATCGCCGCATCACCGGCACCGACTACGACAATTGTCTCGTCGATATATTCTTCTGGATCATCTAGCTGATATTGTACAAACGCTAAGTCCTCGCCTTCAGTTCCCAGCTTTCGCACATTTCCTTGCATTCCGATGCTAAGGACCACATTATCTGACGTAATTCGAGAGCCGTCAGATAGGTTCAGCTCAAAACCTTGTGTTGTTTTCTCAATCTTGGTGACGTTGGCGTTGAATTTTGTATTTACTTCGTGTCGGCTGAGTCCATTTTCCCAGTTTTCCAAAATCGATTCTCGCGTTCCTGCATCGAAGTTTACAGCGGCACGAGTTGGCAGTACTGCTGGCTCAGCCATTACATGTTTGCCTTTTTGAAAGTTAGAGATAGTCTTAGCGATTCCAGACGATGCCTCTAGCAAAATATGTGAGGTTTGCGTTTCAGCAGCTCTTGCTCCCGCCGATAGTCCACCAGGCCCTGCCCCTACAATTGCTATTTTAAACGCGTTTGTTGACATCTTTTAATCCATAGAACCTTTTAGTTTTCTCATCTTAGTTTGCAATCGTCTTGGTCTAAAATCGTCTTCATTTTCTAAAGTTTTGTAGAAATCGTCTAGTTCATCGTCTATGTTCTTCGGTAAGAGTTCAGTATTACCACTTCGGTATAAGTTATTTACCAGGACAGAAGCTGCCATAACAGCTTGTTCGGCGCTACTGAAGTCGGAATATTCCCCGCCCATGCCCGCATTAGAAATCTCTCGTAAGATCTTTGCTACTTGATTTGGGGAGAATTCAAAATCATTAATTTGGCCCAATGCTAAGCTTAGTTCTTGATTCATTTTGTTCATGGTGGAAGTCAGCTCGTCTTTATTGTTTAAGCTGTCTTTGTGTAGTTTACTGACTAAATCACTTATTAGTATTGCAGATTCAGAGTTCATTACTTTCAATAGTGCAATTGAAATAAGTAAGGCACTGTCATTAATTCTCACTCGACCAGGACCTAAGGGGTTGGTTTTTCTAGTTTGCCACCTCACAGTGTCAACAGAGTGATGGCAGGTGTGACACTCGTAAAATGTTAATTCAGGAAAGAGACTGTCGTCCATTGATATGTGCTCAGAGGCCAGTCTTAGGAATTGCTGGGAAGCCATTATTTGTCCAGTTGCCCAAACACGAATTTCTTCCGTTCGAGGTTTCCTAGCTCGGTAGTCCGCATCTGCTCGATAATGTGCGGGTTGGATTTGAGAGAATGTCGCTAACTCAAAAACCAACCGAGGATGTCCTGCAGCCATCATCTTATGGGTTATCAATTGATCTCCCTCACCGCCTAAATGACAAGATAAGCATAACTTTCCTCGATTCTGTGGATCCGCCGTCGGAAACATCCCTAATTTGACTAGATCTACCGAACTATCTGGGACTGTGTGAGCTTTAAGCCACAAAGACGCTGGTCCATGACAGCCTTCGCAAGAGACGCCTTCGCTGCGAGTGAAACCATCCATAACTTCATATTGTTGAGTCGGTGTTGTATGACAACTGATACATTTAGAGTCATTGGTAGGTTCAATTCCAAGGTTTTTTCCAATCTGGTCTCCTAGAGGGCTGGTCAGCGCGGCATAAGATTGGGAATGAGGATCTTGCTCATACCATGTGTTGAATTCATTTCTTAAAATGTTGCCGTAACTGGATTCCACTCTGGCTCCGTGACAGGTCGACGTCCCGCAGCTCATACCACCGATGAACGCTGGTTCTGCTGTATCAGATTGTGCGTGGGCAAAATTGACACAACTGCCGCTCAAAACCAGAATGGCTATTAAAAAGACGTTAAAACTGAATTCAGCTTGGCTATTCTTACCTTTACAGCTCATGTTTTATATCATCTGCAAAAGCCTTTACAGCTCGCAAATAGTTTCCCCGGTTGTAATTGGTTTCAGTCCCTAAATTTTGAAAGACTTTGTCTAATTTCTTTTCTAAGGCGTGTAGTTCACTGGAGTCTATTCTCTTATCCTCGTAGTCACTTACGGTTAATGTTGCAAGGCTCATTGCGGTCATCTCTGCCATGTAATAAGACGGTGAGGACAATTCTTTCATGCTTGATATTAGACGGTTGGCAAGTGTAAGCCCTGAAACCTCATTGATTTCAAGGGATTCCAACGAACGATTGAGTTTTTTAAGTTGTTTAGTTAAACGTGTTAAGGCTTCTGTTATAGAGCTTCTGGAATTGGTCTTGTGCATGAGTGTGGTTATATTGCTCCGGATCTGACGAGCTAACTTCACGTCTACAACGCTCGCAACAGCATGAATCATTATTATATTGGATATGTTAATCGAAGGTGACCCAAAGTTTTGGCTTGAGCGAGCTATATCAGTGAGTTCTGCGATAGACTGATGGCAGTCACTGCATTCGAAATGGGCTAGCTCAGGCACCAGTCCACCCCCGCGGATATTTGTTAGCAAAGACTCTGAGATGTGCAGACCAGAAATTAGTTGGCCTTTTGCCCAAGTGTAGACTGCGGAAGGCGGATTTTTTCGTCTTATGTAATCGGCGTCCATATTGAAATGTGAATGAGCAGCGGTGTAGGTTTCCAGTTCGAATTTTAGCCTAGGATGGCCCGCACCGTAATAACGATGGGAAAATTTATTATTTGAATCAGCTTGATGACAAGATAAACATAATTTAGCACGATGGGCTGGCGAATTAGTTGGATACAGTCCAGCTGCGATATTTTTTGAATGATTGGAGTCTGCTTTAAGATGAGTTGAAAGGAAAGCCCCTCCTGGACCATGGCAACTCTCGCAAGTAACCCCGGATGACAAGGAAAAACCCTCTCCTCTTTGATCCTCGGGCACGTAGGTCGAGTGACAGGTCAGACACTGGGGAGCCTCGTGCGCGTTTTTGAGATTTAGCTTATTTGCTATTGATTTTGCTCTCTGGGACTTAAGTGCTTCATAGGCCTTAGAGTGAGGATCGAATTGTTCCCAAAGGGTACGTTCTTTCATCAGAACTGTAGCGTTCCTCCATGGTTCAGGAGATCCATGGCAGGTAGAACTGCCGCAGGTCTCTATGCCAAGAAATCCGTCAGATCTGTTGTTGTGTGGAAGTTCGGGCTTGGCTGCGAAGGAGTTCGACCCCAAAACTATTGTTGCCGTTAAACCAAATATTTTGAGTAAGTGGCCTGGCAATGGCAGGTGCAAGATCAAAATTTCATCCTTAGTTCTGCTTTTATTCCGCTGAGGTCATCTTGGTTTTCTCTGAAGCCTATCATTCCATCGGCTCTGACAAGCCATTGTTTAGATAGTGGTAGTTGCCATCTGAATCCGAGAGCAAATTCGTTCCCTCTGGCACTACGGCCGGTTACATTATCGTCACCGAGAGGTGTAAGTCCGGCGAGCTCTACAACGATTTGTTGATCTAGGTTAAACAAGTAGGAGACTCCGATGGCACCACCTGCAGAATCTATCCCAGTGTCATCTAATTTTGGAAATCCAGTAACCCCATCTGTTTCAAAGTTGATGCCTGTGTTTTTTATGATTCCGCCTGCACCCGCGTCTCGCGCTAACGATTGGGTCTTGTTTTTCCCGATATAGAAATTGGCGTAGGGTACTAAGGTCGAGGGTAGTGAAGTTATTAAAGAGTTTTCTACTAGCAGCATGTAACCGTCTGCAGTCTTACCCAAACCCAATCCTGGATCTTGTCCAACGTTCCAAACGGCTCGGATTGAGTTTGAAATCTTGCCGAAATATCTTTTTGTCACGGCCAGCGTGAGATTGTGATAACTAAAGTCGCCTCGAGCATCCGCCCGGGTATCTATGGTGTAACCGTAGCCGGCCTCGATATACATTTCTCGCCAATCGATAAATGTTGCTATTCCGAAAATTTTCGAATCGTGATCATCGAAGCCACCATTTCTGTTTACAATGGCTTTGGTTGTGAAGCGATCAAAACCTCCAAAAAAAGTGACGTCCATATTAGTGATATCGAGTAGGGGACTATTCATTGCAGTTAGAGAAAACGCACCGCCGATGAAGGCGTCTTCCATCCAAACTCCATTTTGAAAAAAAAGCGGCATCAGGCCAAACGAAATTGGAATATCGAATTTAGTATGATTGTCGGTAAGCCCAGAAACAATCGAGCCGAGTTCCCCCTCAAAAAAGAAACCTTCTGGGTCGATATCAAAGATACCCTCAGTGTCCTCGCCTCGTAAATCCTTCAGATTCCCTCCAAATTCAAAGCGGGTACTTTTGCCTCTCTTATCGAATGGTCGCAGAAATACGTTAATTCTTTCGGTGGCCGTGAGTCTAAAATCAAGAAAAAGATTTAGACGGGCCGCCATTTGTGATGTGTCTACTGCGCCATTATCATTGTGTGCAGTAACTAGTCTTAGATCTCCGAAGGCAATAAGTTGAGGACGAAGTAAGTTTTTTTGTCCAAACAAATCTATCCCGGCTCCAATCGGCCCCTCCTGATACATGGGCCACGGCCATTCAATCCATGGTCGAGGAGTATTTTCGATCTTGTATTTACCACCATATATTTTTAGCTGTTCTTCCACATCATAGGCTTTTTCCTCGTAGTAAGGATCGGGGCCAAACAAGGAGCTGTCATATTCTGTATTACTCGCTTCATCCGACATTTCTATTGGCTTTTTCTTATGATGATAATTGTCTCCATGGACCTTGCCGTCATGCGGTTCTGGAATCGACGAGTTTTCATTTTTGGTCTGTGATTTGTCCTCCCCATGATCTTCTTCGACGGATTCTGGAACCACAGGTGGGCTATCCGAAATAGAGCGACGCAACACTTGAGCCTCCAAAACGCTTATCGCTCCGGTAAGAAAAAACCCTATTACAACTATTTTCTTTAAAGAGGTGAAGCGCCCTCGGAAGACTTTCCATAAGAAAGGGAGACTTACAAGGTCGGCTAATTGCTTTTGCACGAGGTAGACCGTGCCGAGCCAAGTGATGGTAAAATCTCGGCTAATATTCGAGTAGTCAGTTCTAATCTTCATCATTTTTTTTGGCGGGGTCTTACTGAATTTCGAATTCAACCGCGTTAGGATGTATATCAACCATCCATTCGTTAATAGACCGCTCCATATCCTCTGTTGCTCCAACGAATTTCATAAAATAAATTGGTTCTGCCCTGCTCCTGAATCGGGATTGCAAAACGTACTTTCCGGGCTTCGATATTTTTTCCTTCGGTATTTTGTATTTCGCCATACGGTGGGCTAACGGGGGTAGGCTTCTTCCTTCCATTCTAATGAATGGCGGATGATTTATAACCGATGTCGGTACCCCAGCTGGTCTGATGTGCGGTATCTGATCAATATCGAAGTTGACCGGCAAGTACATTTCCCGGTCTGTCCCTTTTACATTAGTTGTCAAGAATTTAGTCTGCAGGTTAAATAATTGTGAATCGTATTCTATATTGCCAGCTGCGACTTCTAACGAATGGATATCTGCCATGTCACCATATTTGTCTACATACCCAGATTCCCAAACTCGCTCTCCATCTGGATCAATAAGTACAACGTTGAACCATAGTTCAGGTTGAGCCCCTAGACTGCCGGAGGGCAGGTTATGTCCTTTGTCCTTATTCGTTATCTTGTAGCTAAATTTAAGGGGTTCATTCACTTTGAGTTTGCTTTTAAAAAAAGGCCCGTCAATTCTCATGGAATTTTCCATTACTTCTATTCGAGATTGACGTTTGTCTTCCAGCAATTTTAAGTTAAGCGAGATGACGTAACGAGCTTCTTCTCGAGCTTTTCTGGTTGACCAAATTTCTGGAAACTCCGCCTCGACTTTGCCTTTTTCTAGAAGGTCTTCCCAGTCTGGCTCTCCCCAATCTGATCGATAATCGAATTTCAACCATTCATCTATAGACCAGTTTAGCCCTTTCGGATTGAAAGGGAAAATGCCCGGATGGGCAATTGGATAACCAGGTCCGTAAAATAGATGATTAGAATGTTTGGCACTGGGATCTCCTACGATTTGGCCGTTCACTACAGCAATTGGCCATGTGTCATAACCGTAAGGTTCCCCAGGTACACTTCCCATATGGCAGTCTTGGCAAGTAATACCTTCTTTCGATGCCGGAGCATTTCGGTATTGCTCCCATACAACTTCAAGTTTAATACCGGGGTGTACCGCAACTTGGTGACATGACACACAAAACTCGCTCTTCGAAATTTGTTCGTGTTTTATCGGTTTGCTGTGAATCGGGGTCCCATCTTCTCCCTCCGCTACTGAGACCTCATATTTTTCAGCATTAGTTAGCACTTGTTCAATTGCTTTTCCAGTACCAGCGCCATAGACAGGAGCTCTTAGAGGTGCTGGATCAATGTGTCTTTCTCCATTGACCTTCCCAAACTCAGCGCTAACCCGATGGCAAGTGATACAGGTAACGCCCTCTCTGGAGATGTCTGACCGTTCCCACAAAGCTTTTTCTCGAGGCTCTCCCATCTGAGTGGCCACTTGTTGATGACATCTCACGCAAAAAGTCCCAATCGTACCGGAAGCAAAAACGTTTAAAGCCTGTTCAAATTTATGAAACATAGGGGAGATGGAAGAATAAGCATGATTGGATACCGCCCACTCCCAAAATACTTTAGGGTGGCAGGACGCACACTCTATCGCGCTAGGGTAATTTGTTTCCGCATAGACTGCGGCATGCGGGTCTTCCACAGCCTGAGAAATAGATGCGCATACAAGCAAAGCGCCAGCCAGAAAGAGTCCCCACCCCCTTTCCTTGATAATCCTCACTTTTTTGCTCCTTTGATTCTCCCGATTTAACTTACTCCACGGGAGTCTATTATTTTATCGACGTTGAACCTATATTTTACCCGCAATTCGTCACTGGATACCAGACAAAACTTAGCAAATTCTTAGCTCACCGGAAACGCTGGATATTTGACCGATTATTGCAGCCTTAGTATATCCGGCGTCGATTAAGTTATTCAAACAAGCATCGGCAGCTTGGGCACTGACGGTTGCCAGTAAACCACCTGCAGTTTGAGGATCGAAACACACCTGGTATTTTGTGCTAGCTTTGATTTTATCTGTAGCTATATGGTTAATTTTGATGTTTTCTGGTTTAAGAGTACTTTCAATGCCTAGTTTAGCTAGTGGTAATGCTCCATCATAGAAAGGCAACTTTTCTATAAAAATAGTGGCTCCTTCTCCAGAACCCCGGATCATTTCAGACAAGTGTCCGACCAAGCCGAAACCTGTGATATCGGTGAGTGACGTTGCTCCACACTCTGCAAATATACTGGAAGCATTAGCGTTAGATTTAGTCATCTCCTGTAGTGTAGTGCTTATCCAACGACCCTTGGTCAAACCTTTCATTGCACCGGCAAATAGCACGCCACTTCCAAGTGGCCTCGTCAATATAATTAAATCTCCATGGACCGCTCCGGTTTTTCTTATCAAGGTCCGCTCTTCGACCTCTCCGTAGGCAGAAAATCCAATATTGATTTCATCTGCTTCATTAGTGTGACCTCCGACAAGTACCGTTCCATTTTCCTCTAGTCCCTCTGAAGCACCTCGCATCAAGAGGGACATATCATTTTTCATAAGTTTTGGACCGGAAAGTGGTAGGCCCACAATTGCTAGGGCGCTTTTAGGATTTGCTCCCATAGCAAAGACATCGTTAAGTGCATGATTAACGGCAATTTTGCCCAGTGTCCAAGGATCGTCAATAAATTGTTTGAAATGATCAATGGTGTGAACCCCTAACTTGCCGGGCTCAGCTTTGACGATCGCAGCATCATCAGCTTTCTTTAGACCAATAATGATTTCAGACGAACTCACTGCTGGCAATCCAGCTAGGACTTCTCGCAGTAGGTTTGGGCCAATTTTTGAGCCGCATCCACCACATCTCATCTCAGGGCTTTGGTGTACCCCCGCTCCAGAGCTTTTTTCCATAGGCATTGGCTTCAAATCCGCGTACTTCTTTATAAATCGTTTGTCTACAAAATTTTTGTATCTCCAAACCAAGCTACCCTTTAGTGCAAAAAACTGAGTTGCAGCAATAGCGCTTTTTTCGCCTAGCGAAATCATAGCTAAAGCCCTT
The DNA here is from genome assembly GCA_902551695.1 of uncultured Pseudomonadota bacterium. GTDB lineage: Bacteria > Pseudomonadota > Gammaproteobacteria > TMED69. Next base: position 58 of record CACDEI010000024.1, on the reverse strand, counting down.
TTTTGCGGTCTAAAATCCTTCAAAGGTTTGTTTTGGAGCGCCCGTCTGAGGTTGGTCG
>CACDEI010000023.1 GCA_902551695.1 uncultured Pseudomonadota bacterium | reverse complement strand
TACATTCAAGGTAGTTGAAAAGTTTTCAGTATCGTCGTTAAAAGCATCATCGGGGTCACTGAGAAGCTCTAATTTTTTCCTTCCAGCTCTTTTTCTATTTATCGAGCGGAATTCGTCAATCATCTTGTTCCTAACCAAAGTATAAATCCAAGTTCTAGCTGCTGATTTAGTTTCATCAAAGAGGTGAGGTTTGGTCCAAACGGTTATCATAACTTCGTGAACAATGTTTTCACTGTCCGTTGCATCTACGCCTTGGCCCCGCAGCCATCCCTTGAGCTTCGGTACCATTAAGCTGTAAAGCTGCGAATAGGCATTTTTGTCACCCGATTCTTTGACGGCTATCAGAAGTTTTGTTTCCCTAGTTCTCTCTAATTCGGCCTGGGAAAAAGTTGTGTTCATCGCTGTTTCAGCACTCATATCAAAAATTTTCTCTTATTTTTTCACAGTATACGCCACGTAAACTACGCCGGATCACCCGTCCAAAATAAAAGACGATTCAATTGCTACTTATTGGTTATTTTTTATGAATTAATCGTACAATCCGTATACGTCACATGCGAGGTCAGAGATTTGTGCGCTGAAAGTAAAAAAATTGCCGTCGTGGGCGGTGGGGTTTCAGGACTCACTGCCGCTTGGGCGCTTTCAAAAATACACGAGGTTACGCTTTTTGAATCAGCTGACTACCTGGGTGGACATGCTAACACCGTGATTGCTGGAGATGGGGACAGCCCTCCCGTCGATACCGGCTTCGTCGTGTTTAATGAGCTCAACTATCCTTTTTTTTCTTCCCTCCTGAGTTCATTGGGCGTGCAAACCTTGGCCACGAGTATGTCCTTCGGAGTGTCGGTCGATAATGGGGCATTTGAGTATTCTTCCGCCTCTTTACCGAAGTCCCTGCTGAATTATCCCAAGCTTCGGAGCAAAAGGTTTCGCGCTCTCATTGCAGGCATTTTGCGTCTTTACAACCCATTACAGCTCCACAGGCGGGCTGTCGACCCAACATTGACCATTGGGGAGTACCTTCGGCGCTGTGGCTTTAAAGATAGCTTTATCAAAGATCATGTGCTGCCAATGACCGCCGCGATTTGGTCAACTTCTTTAGAGGATGCCGAAGCCTATCCGGTGGGAGCATTTTTTGATTTTTTCAATAACCATCGACTCCTCTCGTTATTTAACAGGCCAAGCTGGAAAACAATCGCTGGAGGTAGTAAAGAGTACATAAAGCGGTTAGTAAATGACGGCAACTTTAAATGCCTTCTGAATTGCCGGATAACAAAGGTAAGAAGATCGGATAAAAAAGTGGTTTTGCAGTCTGAGGATGGATCTGAACGTAATTTTGAAGAGGTGATTTTTGCATGTCATGCTGATTCGGTCCTAGAACTCCTGAGCGATGTTAGTAGCAAGGAGCGAGAAATATTGGGTTCCTTTGCATACAGTGATAACGAAGCCATTTTGCACAGCGATTCTAGGCTCATGCCGTTAGACAAACAATATTGGTCTAGCTGGAATTATGTTAGTGATAACACTGCTTCGAACAGCGATGCACCCGTACATGTGACTTACTGGATGAACAAGTTGCATGGGTTAGACGTTGATAAACAATTTTTCGTTACTTTGAACCCGATTAGAAAAATTAAAGATAGTACGGTAATTTACAGAACTAGATATGCTCACCCAATTGTGGGTGTAGACAGCGTGCAGAGTGCACGGCAATCTATCGCTATCCAAGGGCAGAATCATACTTGGTTTTGTGGTGCATATCTTGGTGCGGGTTTTCATGAAGATGGCGTGCAATCCGGTCTTTGGGTGGCTAACAAACTTGGCTTCTCATCCCGAGCTTTGCCATCAGTTCAATATAGCCGTTTACCGGATACTTACGAACGAATGTGAGGTCTACTAGGATGCGATCTGCAATTTACTATGGTCGAATGGGTCATATTCGACACTCTCAAAAGCCGCACAAGTTTTATTACGACATCGCTTATCTGCTTTTGGATTTAGACGAGAAATCTCAGTTGAGAAAAGTGACGGGGCTTTTTGGTTGGAACAGCAAGGCCTGGCTTAGTTATAACGATGAAGATCATGGGCGCGGTGGTCCAGAAAGCTTCAGAGAATTTTTAGAGGATTGTATGGTTAAGTCAGGTTTAGGTGATGGATGTTGGAGATTTTCCGTTCTTTGTCTGCCGCGAGTGTTTGGATATTGTTTTAACCCAATATCAATTATTTATTGTTACAATAAAAATGAGCTGCAAGGCATGGTTTACGAGGTTAATAATACTTTTGGGGAGCGGGTACACTACATCGTGCCAGTGAGATCACAACGAGGGTTGCTTCGCCAACGGTGCGAAAAATCACTCTATGTGTCTCCGTTTTTCGAGGTCAATGGTCACTATGAGTTTAAGATAAGCGAACCTGCAAAAAAAATTACGTCAGTGATAGATTACTATGTAGGAGAAAAGATTCAGCTTAGAGCTCTATTCAAAGGATTTCGAAGTGAATTCACAAGCGGCGGCATACGTAAAATGTTGCGTGCTAGTCCTTTTTTGTCCGCAAAGGTGATCACGTTGATCCATTACCAAGCGCTTCGTCTCTGGCTGAAGGGATTGAGTCCAGTAAAAAGGAGTGACGCCCCAAATGGATTGATCGTTATGGGCGAAGAAAAATTTACGAGTCAATCGCAGTAGGAGAAAAAAGTTGGGTTTCAGGAAAGCTATAGCGCAGAACATTTTGGAAAAGGTTTTTGTAAAGGGTAGCCTCCAAATAGTCTTGCCGGATGGGGATAGTTTTATTCTGGGTGGGCCGAAAAAAGGCGGTGTAGTTGCCCATATTGAGCTTAAAAGTTGGCGAACATTCCACTGTCTATTCATGTCTGGAGTGACCGGACTAGGTGAGGCTTATATGCAGGAGTTTTGGAGTAGTGAGGATCTTTCCTCCCTGTTGAAGTTCGGTCTTTCAAACCGAGAAACATTTAGAAGATTAGCGCGTGGCCGATTCATTCAAAGAATATTTAATCGCTTGCAACACTCTTTGAGGCGCAATTCGATCGCGGGATCAAAAAAGAATATTGCTCATCATTATGATTTGGGAAACCAGTTTTATGCGCTCTGGCTGGATAGCTCTATGACCTATTCTTCCGCATTGTTTTCTACTCAAAAAGATAATTTAGTGGATGCTCAGGAAAACAAATATCGCAGTTTGTGTGAACTCATTAACATGGACAGTTCATCTTCAACTCTCGAGATAGGTTGTGGTTGGGGTGGATTTATAGAACACGTGTCCAAGGAACATGGGTCTAGGATCGAGGGGATAACAATATCCAAAGAGCAGTTTCAGTTTGTAAAGAAACGAATTGAAAATGGCGAATGGAGCTCATCTGCAAGCGTAAAGACCCTTGATTATAGGCTGGTTCGAGGAAGGTATGACAAGATAGTCTCAATCGAAATGATAGAGGCGGTAGGGGAGAGGTATTGGCATAAGTTTTTTGAAAGGCTTAAGACGCTTTTGATGCCGCAGGGTAGTATTGGGTTGCAGCTTATTACAATTGATGAGGCAGCGTTTTCCTTGTATCGGAAATATCCCGACTTCATACAAAAGTATATTTTTCCAGGTGGTATGCTTATGACCAAAGATTTGTTGAAAGAGTTGTCAGCATCTGCCGGTCTGCAGCTAGTGGAAATTAGAGATTTCGGTTCCGATTATGCACGGACTTTGCGTATTTGGAAGGAAAGATTTAACGCTGCTTGGCCTGAGCTCGAAAAAATGGGGTTTGAAGGTCGTTTCCGTAAAATGTGGAATTTTTACCTTTCTTACTGTGAAGCTGGTTTCGACGACGGACTGATAGATGTTTCGCAAGTGCATCTCACGCACGCTGGCTAGCGGTCTTAGGTCGAGGATATTCTTTTTCTGATTTTCTTTAGAATAAAATTAATTATGGGTATTTTCTCATATAACCCAGAGGCAGCGTCCCAATAATCGAAATGAGCAGTCACTTTTCCCTCTGAGTTAAAGGTTACTTGAGAGACACCTTGTATATCTAGGTCTTTATTCCGTAGATGCTTTGATTTTGCGGCCATGTTCCAGTGCAAATACCCAATCTGTTGCTCTTCTGAAAACGAGTAGTCAGTTATTTGGAACTGGAATGATTCCAAGTGAATGAACATGTCCGATAACACCGCCCGAAACTGGTCTAAACCGACGCAGTCGTTGAATGGGTCTCGAAAGTGGATATCTTCGGAAACATATTGCCCTAGACGTTCTATATCAGGCTGTTTAATATTTGCTAAAAAACTGGCGTATAGGTGAATAACAGTGTTATTCATAGCTAAGATTGGTTCCCGGTACGAAGGTATTTTTGTAGGCCGCAGGGGTCAGGAACCGTAACTTGCACAAGGGGGGGGGGGAGGAAAGCGAGGCACGGACCCAACCACCTGCGAAATAATTTTTTATTGACATTCTTACGGTTCCTTTTGGTTATTGGATCATTTCGTCGGTGAAATACCCGTTAGTGATGCTCGGGCAGATATTTCCAGCCAATTTCCGTCTGGATCCAAGGCAAATCCTACTCTTGCGATTTCACCAACCCAGATTGGTTCCATAGCGATCCTACCACCCAATTTTTTGATTGCATTACAAGTTGCAACTGCATCGAATACTTGAATGGTGAGATACCGAAATCCCTCGCCCACGAACGTTTTTGTCTCCGTCGCGCCTGGTCCTTTTTGGAGAATGAGCACGGTATCTCCGCATCGACACTTTAGGGGCCCAATGGATTCGAACTGCAGTACTTTGACATAAAAGTTCTCTAGACGGCTTGGGTTTTCGGATTCGATGGTCACGGCTATTCCTTGAATTCCGTCCCTGCCTTTTGGTAAGACACGAACAAACTCACCAGAATTGGTTTCGTAATTTAATTCCTTAGAAATATTCCTCGCGATTGACAGGCCTTTCAGGCCGGATGGAGTGTCTCGTGAGTAAGGCATTATGTCTTGAAAATCATTTATTTTGATTACCGACCCATTGGCGTTGTGTCTATGTTGGGTAGTCGGGCCGGGTACTACTGGTTGATCAAGACTAAGTGTCTCTTCAAAATCAAGCCCGACTATCTTTTGCCAAAAGTCTAGATCTGAGCTGATGTTCTTGCTGAACAAACCTAAATCGAGATGATTTTTTGCTAACTTCATGTTTACCTCTTACAGTAGGTCCATCGCATCATTGTCAATTGCCTGATAGATGCTGTCTTCCACCATTTTAAGAAATAAAGCATCTCCCCTTTCTGTTTGTTTAACGATTACAGTGGCTGCTATTGCGACCACAGCAGCGGCAAAACAATAGTGTCTGTAGTCCGCTAACAATTCGTCAAAGGTATAGTTGTGAACGCCATTATCCAACAAAACTTTGTGATACTCATTCAGTAGCTCGTGCTCTACATCCTTTCGTACATTTCGAGGGAGTGCACTTCCTAAGAAGTAAGCTGCATCCATCCCCACACCAAGATAATTACTAGTTTGCCAATCTACGACATATATCTGTTCGTTGTTAAACAGCATATTATCAACTCTGAAGTCGTTATGAGAAAAGCATCGGTTTCTTGTTCGAGGGCGATTCCATGATTCATGTTGGGCTACGAATTTTTCGCAAGCACGAAAAACGGCTGGATCGAGTCTTTTACCATATACAGAACTGAAATGATTCCAAGAGTTATTTACCAGTTCAGTGGTGTAAAACCCTTGGGCGCCTTGAGGTATATATAACCATTCTTGCGATTCTAAGTTTTTATCGTTCCAAAATGCAGAGTGCAAAAGAGCAGCCTCTTTTAGCGCTACTCTGGCGGAATCCACTGAGCAGCCCACCATATGGTCACCCTGTTTGGCCGGATATAAATCTTCCAAGATCAGCGTGAAGTTATTATCATCGTCTAGCTCTGCGAAGAAAGGGCGGGGTGTCCTTATTCGGGTATTAAGAGCAAGTTGTTTATAGAACATTACTTCAGACTTGTAGAAGCCCATATTTCTTCCGGTGTTTGCAGCAGTCTCATCATCTGACGGAAATTTTCCAATAAGTGAAATAGGAAAATTTTTGGACGGTTTTTCGTATCGAAGTTGATAGCGTCGTGTTTCCCCAAGTTGTCCAGTCCCGACCTTTTCAATAGAGAAATCTTTCACGACAGCCTTATAACCGTTTTTTCTAAGGACTTCGGTAAGCCAGCTAGAGGATATTTCAGAATAGTTTGGTATCAGTTTAGTTCCCCATGCTAATTCGATAATTGACTTAATATTGTGATGTTCTCTCATTAAGATATTTCTTAGAGGAGATTTTAGCAAGTCTATAAGAGCACCCCTACTCATTTTTCTTTGGTGCTTATTCAGCTCATAATTTGGGTGGTGCGTAGAACAATTGGAATGGTTTTGCGCACTCTATGGCGAGCAAATAGTGAGAATTTCTATCCGATTCTTGGTATATTGTGTATTTACTTACTAAAGGAATCAGGTTGGACAGCTTGAATCTTTGGATTTTTCTTTTTGTTTTTGTGGGTGGCATTCTCAGTGTTATAGCAGCTGCGCTCTATTTATTTTTACCTGAGGCTATACGGTATAAAACTGTTGATTATTTAGTTAGTCTCGCGATCGGAATTTTGCTCGCTACTTCCTTTTCCCACCTAATTCCAGAAGCTTTGTCGGGAGATGGAGCGAATAGTCAGTTGATTATGGCTACTATGCTGTTTTCAATCTTGCTGTTCTTCATTCTGGAGAAAACATTAATTTGGAGGCATCATCACCATATAGGAGGAGAAGATATATTGAATAGGGATATTAATGCTTCGGCTCCGATTATCTTGTTCGGAGATTCTTTTCATAATTTCTTGGACGGTATTTTGATCGCGTCTGCCTTCATGGTGGATTTTAGATTGGGCGTGGTAACAGGTCTTGCAGTCATGGCACATGAAATTCCGCAAGAGCTTGGTGATTTTGCTGTCCTAATCAAGGCAGGTCTCAGCCGCCGAAGGGCTTTTCTTTTTAACTTTTTTTCCTCATTTGCAATGTTTCTAGGTGCAGTGATGGCACTAGTTCTGGAAACGGCAATACAAGAATATCTGCCATATTTGTTGGTGATTGCAGCGGGTTCATTTACGTATGTCGCGATGTCTGATCTAATTCCTGCGATAGATAAAAAATTAGATGCAAAAGAATTGAGTTTGCGAATATTATTAGTGGCTGTTGGTATGATTGTTTTTTCTTTACATTATCATTGAAATTACAAGCTTCCTTGAATTGTTAAGAAATCAATCTCGTTGCACCAGGGTGGCGATACAATGGCCATGAATTCAAGTGGTTTACTAGTTTTATTTTCTATGAATTGATTTTTTCGGGGTGGTATCAGAATGGTATCTCCTTCAACTGCTTCCGAGGAATCATCCCCTACGGTTATTTTGCCTCTTCCTTTTAAAATATAGTAGATTTCGGTATGGAGTAAGAAATGTTCTTTTGTGCTAGCAAAGGGTTCGACTCGAGCGATCGCGATAGAGTATGGGATGTCTACGGGGTCGTTTTTAGGGTTTAGTGCCTCGTAAATCTCAGAACCATCCGATGTAATGTAAGTTGTTTTGTCTTTCGCGTATTTGATTAGCATTTTAGGCGTCTTCTCTGTTATTTTTGTTTGTGAATCTAACTGCACTAGTTTTAAAGGGGAAAAGATATCTCAAATAGTAAAATAAAACGATTGGCGTCATCGCTCTGTTCCCAGCATGACACTCAAGCGATCTTCCAAAATTTTTCTGGCGAAAACAAGATTTTGGATATCGAGGAGGCTTATGCTGTACAAAAACAGTTTGTTGATATTCGACTTTCTCAAAGCAGGGATGAAATTGCAGGCTATAAAATAGGCCTGACGTCGGCTCGTATGCAGCGCTTGTTGGGTATCGATAGTCCTATAGGGGGTTTTGTCCAAAAAAAAGAAATTAGATTCTCAGGGGCTGTTGTTAAAAAGAGTAGCTTTAGCAAAGTCGGCCTCGAATGCGAAATTATTGTTTTAATAGGGCGAGACCTACCTCCAGTGCGCGATAAAAAATACGAATTTGATGATATAGAGTCTTCGATATCAAGTGTGTCACCCGGCTTTGAACTAATTGATGATCGTCACGCTGATTACAAGGACATAGATGTCTATACCCTAGTAGGGGATAACTCGTGGAATGAAGGTTTGGTAGTTGGAGAATTTGTCGAAAGTCCGGTTGATCTTGCTGGTGTGAGAGGCATGCTCGAGAGAAACGGAGTTTGTATAGAAACTGGAAAGGGAGCTGATGTTCTAGGGCATCCTTTCTATGCTGTTCAGTGGTTGGCAAATACTTTAACCGATAGGGGATTGAAAGAAGGTGATTACGTGGCAACAGGAAGTATTATTCCGACTATTTTCCCAGAGCCAGGAGAATCCTACTGTTTCGCGATATCGGATTGTGGTTTTGTTCAGGTTAAAATAGAGTGATGGGATGCACGACATATATGACTTGGGGGATATGCTTTGAAAGATAAATTGTGTTTGATCACTGGTGTTGGGCCTGGCACTGGCAAGGCTTTAGTGAAAAAGTTTGCCTCGCAGGGTTACTCAGTAATTATGGTAGCCCGAGATGCCGATCGGTTAGCGAGTATCAAAAAGGAAGTTCCAAATACTTTTGCCTACCCTTGTGATGTCAGTGACGAAGCTGCAGTCAATGATATGGCCTCCCAGGTTGTCGAAGAAATAGGGGAACCGAATGTCGTTTTTCACAACGCTGTGAGAGGGACTTTCGGTCACTTTTTAGAGATATCGCCTTCGGATTTAGAGGAGAACTTCAGGGTTAACACCATGGGAATGCTGTATCTCGCCCGAGCTTTTGCGCCAGGTATGATAGAACGGCAAAGTGGAGTGCTTATGGCGAGCGGAAATACCTCTGCCTTGCGTGGGAAGCCAAGATTTTCTGCCTTTGCTCCCTCTAAAGCCGCTCAAAGAATTCTATGTGAGTCTCTGGCTAGGGATCTCGGCCCAAAAGGAATTCATGTTGCGTATTTAGTGATCGACGCGGTAATAGATCTGGAATGGACGAGAAAAATGTTCTCAGAGGAGAAAGATGAATTTTTCATAAGTCCGGATGCAATTGCCGATACGGCCTATCATGTCGCTCATCAGGAACGGTCTGCGTGGTCTTTTAACGTGGAAGTACGGCCCTTTGGCGAAAATTGGTAAGCGGCATTTACGAACTTTCGTTCTTACCATGCCTTTTCCAGTAGCTCGAATATAGTAGATGCACCAGATATAGGTCTAGGATTGGTGGCTATCCAATGGTCGAGCATGGACTCCTCTGCAATAGTAGTCAAAAGGTCTTTCTTTACACTAGCATCTCTTAAACGGGTGGGAAGCGAAAGAGAGGAAACCAAGTTTTTCACAGAATCTGCTAGAGGACGATTGGGCTCACCCATAGCTTCCGCCAAAACGTTTTGACGAGAGCGATTCACCTTTAGATTATAATCAAGCACGTGAGGAAGCATTACACAGGATGTTTCTCCATGGGGCATACCAGCGGTGCCTCCTAACACGTGACCAATGCCATGACTTGCTCCCAAATCTACGCCCGTGGCGACGCCCTGTACCGAGAGCCACGAACCTATTTGGCAATCCAGTCGACTTACCAAGGAGTTTTCCTTTTTAGACGAGGGTAGTGATTTGGCTAGAAGCCTCAAAGCGTGTAAGGCAAGTGCCTCTGCCGGAGGAGTCACGTTTACAGAACACCAGGTCTCTATAGCATGGTCAACCGCACGTATTCCCGTGCTGAAAAAAAGTGGGTCAGGAGTCTTGCTAGTCATTTCAGGATCTAAAATCACAGAATGAGGTGCAATATCGGGATGCCAAAACACCTCCTTCCGAGGGATTTGCTCGTCCGTGATTCCCGCAAAGCAAGTAAATTCGCCCGCAGATAGTGTGGTAGGGATAGCGACAAAAGGAATCGGTGTATTTTTTAATTTGTCTGGCGAATTAAGCAACTCAAAATTACCTTTGTTCAAGTTATTGGTATGCGCCAGGCATGCGACTTTGGTTGTGTCGCAAACCGAACCTCCGCCGAAGGCGATCACCAAATTAATAGAGTGTTTTTCGATAGCATTACATACCCTGGTCACATCGCCTCTTGGGGAATGCGCCTTAAGTCCTGTTACTTGATAAACGCCAAACTTCTTTACGGCCTCAACTATGGAAGAGGACAATGTAGTGTTTGCTAAAGACGAGTTCGTTACAAATAAAACGTTTTGAGCACCGAGAGATTGGGCGATTTCGTTTAAAGTAGGTTCTAATTTTCGGCCATAATATACATTTTGCCTAGCAGGGGGAAAATAGTGCCCAGTATTTTTCATAGTGCTCTAGTCTCATTAAATTAGTAAATAACTTTAGAAAAATTCTTAACTGTTAGTAGAATACTATATGATGAAAAAGATAGTTGATTCTAGTCCTTTTTTGGAGAGATTAATATGTTAATGCTTGAGGGGATAAAGGTTTTAGACTTTACGCAATATCTTGCCGGTCCAACAGTGGGTCGACTTATGGCGGAGATGGGGGCGGAAATCATTAAAATTGAAATTGCTCCGAACGGAGATGCTTCAAGAGGAATTCCAATAGTTAAAAAGCCCGGAAGAAGTGGATATTTCATTCAACAGAATCGGGGGAAAAAGAGTCTCTGTTTAGACTTGAAAAAAGAGGGCGCTAACCAAATCGTAGAGGACTTGATTAAGAAAGTGGATGTCATCGTGGAAAACTTTGGTCCGGGAGTAATGGAAAAAAAAGGATGGGACTGGAAGGGTGTGCAAAAGATTAATCCCTCCGTTGTGATGGCATCTATTTCTGCGTATGGTCGCGAGAGCACTCTGTCTCATAAAACTGGATATGACTGGGCGGCCCAAGCCTACTCCGGACTTATGCACATGAATGGAGAAAGAGATGGTCCTCCTTTGCCGGTTGGAATAGGAATTGCTGATATTGGGAGTGGTGTCCACGCGTTTTCTGCTATAGGTTATGCCCTCTTTCATAAGTTGAGAACAGGTAGAGGCCAGTGGTTGGATATAAGTATGGTAGATAGCATGTTTCATATGCATGACGTGTCACTACAAGGGTATTCTTTGACAGATGGAAAGTGGCGACCGTTTAGGCAAGGAGCACATCATGAGTTGATAGCCCCTTTCGGCGTCTTTCGAGGGCCCTCTGGATATATTGTGATTATGTCTTTACAACCTCAGTGGGAGAATGTGTGCGAGGCTATAGGTCGTCCTGAATTGAAAGATCACCCAAGCTATTTAACCGCGGCGGACCGAGGAAAACAGCAAAATGAAATCATTAGGATTATTGAAACCTGGATGGAGTCCTTTGAAGACAATAATGCGGTAATGGAACATCTAGAAAAATATCGTGTTCCGGCTGCTCCGGTTATGGATCCGGTAGATGCCATAAATGAACCTTATTTTCATTCTCGCGGTATGGTGCGAAACATTGAAGATCCTGTTTTAGGGCCCCTGACTATCCCAGGTTTCCCGCTTAAGTTCTCTGACCAACCAGAAGTTTTGGATTTGGAAGCACCCACTTTAGGCCAACATAATCGGGAAGTTGTGGGTGATTTGTTAGGTTATAAAAAAGAAGCTATCGATGATCTAGAAAAAATCGGTGCTCTTTTTTCCAAGGATGTTTAAAAAATAGTTATGAGGTGAAAATGAAAACGATTTTTGATTTGACTGGGAAAATCGCTGTGATTACGGGCTCTAGCAAGGGTATTGGACGGGCTATGGCGGAGGAGGTGGCCCGTCATGGGGCTACTGTAATTATTTCAAGTCGCAAAGCCGATATGTGTGAGAGGGTGGCGGCTGAGATAAACCGGGAATTATCAAATCAGGCGGGGGGGGGCGGTCGCTATACCCGCTAATATTAGCAGCAAAGAGAGTGTCGAGGAGCTAATTTATAAAGTAAAAACAGAGGTTGGACATATAGATATATTAATTTGTAATGCGGCGGTAAACCCCGCCTATGGTTCAATGTCCAAGTTGGAGGATTCAGCTTTCAGAAAAATTCTGGATGTCAATATTATGTCGAATCACTGGCTCTCTCAGGCAGTGATTCCTGAAATGAAGGAAAAGCGTGAGGGGACCATAATTGTTGTGTCCTCTATTGGAGGCTTACGGGGCCATGAGAAGCTGGGAGCTTACTGCATTTCAAAGGCAGCAGACTTACAGTTAGTTAGAAATCTAGCATTGGAATTCGGCCCCTACAATATAAGAGTGAACGCAATTTCTCCAGGGTTGGTAAAAACAGATTTCGCGAAAGCATTGTGGGAGGATCCTGACGTGCTTGAGAAACGAACCAAATTTGATCCGTTAAGAAGGATAGGCCTACCAGAGGAGTTAGCGGGTATAGCCGTTTATCTATCGTCTTCTGCAAGTAGTTTCACCACAGGCCAGAATTTCATTATAGATGGAGGTAGCACTATCGTCTGACTAAATCAGGAAACTTTGAAACCCTCGTACCCCTTACTAGCCACATCATTACATTTCTCAACGTAGGGAGGAAATCCTCCGACATAAGGCATGAATTGACGAGTTTTACCTGGGATGTTGGCGCCTAGATACCAGGAATTGCAGAGAGGGTAAACAGTCAAGTCTGCTACCTCGTTCACATGTGCCACCCAACTATTTTCTGCCTCTTTTGAGGCTTCAATTTTTGAGAAGCCCTTTTCCCTCATCCAAGTTATACAATCGGTTATCCACTCAACGTGTTGTTGGATAGACACAAGCATGTTGGTCAAAACTGATGGACTACCAGGACCCGCTATGTGAAATAGGTTGGGGAAGCCAGAAATACCTAAGCCTAAATAACTTTTAGGACCCTCTTTCCATTTTTTTCTGAGGCTTATTTGGTCTTTGCCTATAATATCTATTTTGTCCAAGGCTCCCGTCATGGCATCAAATCCTGTGGCGAAAACCACGTCGTCCAGGGAGATATGCTCTCCACTGGATAGATTAATTCCTTTCTCATCAAAGGTGTCAATCGAGTTATCGCTTATGTCCACGAGAGTAACATTGTCTCTGTTGAAGGTTTCGTAATATCCACTATCTGCACACAAGCGTTTGCACCCCACGTAATGATCGGGCATCAGCATGGAAGCTACATTTGGATCGCTAACAATTTCTTTTATTTTGCCTCGAATAAATTCTGCTGCGGTATCATTGGCGGCCTTGTCGAGTAAAAGATCAGAAAAGGCACCGAGGAACATTAGGCCACCATCCTTCCACCTCCTCTCGTATTCCACCAGAAGTTCTTCCTTACTCGCAGATATTGCTTTCCCCTCATTTACTTTCAAGTCATAGGCGAACGGTTTGGAGGCCCATTCCTTTCTATACTCCGGATAGTTAGCTTTTATTTTTTCTTCTAGGGTAGAGTCGACTATTGTATTTTCCGCAGGAACTGAAAAGTTGGGCGTGCGTTGAAACACGTAGAGGTGTTTTGCTTTGCTAGCGATTTCAGGTATCGATTGGATAGCAGAAGAGCCGGTTCCTATTACGCCTACTATTTTGCCGGAGAAATCTACTTTGGAGTGAGGCCAGTTGCCGGTGTGATATGTTGTGCCTTCGAAGGTGTGTAATCCAGGGAATGTGGGAGAGTTAGCGGATGATAAACATCCGGTAGCCATGACGCAAAATCGGGCTTCAACTTTTTGATTATCAGTATCAATAAGCCATTTTTTGTTGACATCGTCATAGGTGGCTTTCTTCACACGAGTCGATAATTGAACGTCTTTCATTAGGTCAAATCTATCTGCTACATGTTGTATGTATTTGAGTATGTCTCCTTGCGCAGAATATCTTTCAGGCCATTTCCACTCTTGCTGCAACTCTTCGTCAAAAGCATAAGAGTATTGCAACGATGGAACATCACACCGAGCTCCAGGATATCGATTCCAAAACCAAGTGCCTCCTACCCCGTCGCCAGCCTCATAAAGCCGCGTTTTGAGCCCTGCTTCCCGAAGCTTTAATAGCATGTAGAGTCCGGAAAAACCTGCACCTACGACCACCGCATCAAATTCAGAAAGATTTTTTTCACCTGTCACCAATGTTCCTCCGAAATTATTATCGCCTTTCGCAAAGTCAAAACCTAACAATCGGCCGAATATATGTCAATTTTGATGACAGCTGTTAGTCCTTTTCACTTCATATTTCTAGCGGAGACGCGTTTAAGAAATTCTATAACGCTTTTGGCAAAAATATCGTTTCTATCACCAGCCACCATGTGGGCCGCATCGCTGACATTCACATATTCAGCATGAGGACAAATTTTTAAGAAATCCTGAGCACCTCGCTCGCTCAAAACGTCCGAAAGTCCGCCCCTTACCAAAAGTGTAGGTACATGAAGATTTTTTGCACAAGAGGTAAGTCTGTTTACTCTCTCGTCTAGGTCTCTGCGCATGTCCATAAACCTGGGATCCCAATGCCACTTAAACATCCCATTGCTAGACACTCTCAGATTTTTTGCAAGACCTGAAAGATCTTTCGGTTTTGTACGGTGAGGTTGATAGTTGCTTATTAGTTCTGCAACTTCTTCCAAACTTTTAAAGCCTTCAGGTTTAGCCCGCATAAACTCTCCAATTCGTTTCACGCCATCAGGCTCTATTTGCGGTGCGATATCGACTAAAACCAGACTTTCAATGGATAGTTTTTCCTCTCCGGTCGCCACCAGGCCAGTACCGCCACCCATCGATGCACCAACTATCGCAAAAATGTCTTTCCCTATTTGGTTGGAGACGTCAGCAAGGTCGTTGACCATTACATCCTGGTTATAAGTTCCGGTAGGTGACCAATCCGAGTCGCCATGACCTCGTGCATCTAAGGCCACAGCGTAAAACCCATTCTCGGCAAGGGTTACACCCGTGTTTTTCCAGGCATGTCTTGTTTGTCCGCCCCCGTGCAATAGAAAAACTAATGGGTTTTCGGATACTCCCCAAGTGTCACCCGCAATTTGCATATTCTCTGATAAACTCCAGTAGTGGTCAGGACTAGGAGTATCAGGTAACCTCTTTCCTTTTTCCAAAATTTGAGCTCTCCTTAGTTTGTGTGATTTCAGCAGCTTCGCGGATCGGCTGCCCCGCTTTACACTAGATCGTACAAAAGCGTTATTATACAGGAACTACGATTAATCGGTTTTGATTCACTAGATCGAATGGTAATATCGTTACGTAGTCGATAGATGGTTGTTTTTTTATGTTTTTTTCACGGTTAATTCTTAATGAATGACATCTTACCTAATCAAGATCTACTTACTGAGATGAAAAGTCGAAAAGACCGCATTGTAGATGGGGCCCAGCGGCGGTTAGAGGGTAGAAAAGACGGTCGTACCATTGTTAAATACATCTCAAATTCTGTAGACGAGCTTCTCGTTTATGGTTGGCAGCAACTTCCCGAAGAAGTTAGCTCACAGGTGGACTTGGTTGGAATAGGCGGATATGGCCGAGCCGAATTATCCCCTTTTTCTGACTGGGACATTTTATTTTTGATACCTGATCGAGTAGATAAAAAAGTCTTAACAGCACTATCAAAATTTGCCCAGCTGATATGGGATGTTGGTGGCAACTTAGGTCATTCGGTACGGACTGTTAAGGATGCAAGAAGATTTTTCAAAGAAGACCACCATGCCCGCACTGCCTTTCTAGAATCTCGTTTGATTGCAGGGCGCGGGAGCCTCTATAAGCACCTCTATGTTTTAGAGTCTCCTACCGCATGGGATAAAAAACTTAGGATTAAATTTTGTCGACAGAAGTTAGAAGAGTGCTATGAGCGACGACTGAAACTTGGCAACACGGCGTTCTGTATGGAACCTGATTGTAAAAATGGGAAGGGTGGATTAAGAGATGTGAGTACAATTTTCTGGCTATCGATGGTGTGGTATCAAGTCCCTGCAGCTAGACAACTTGTTCAAGACGGTGTGGTATCATTGGAAGAGTTCAATGCTTTCGTTAAAGCTAGAGATTTTCTTTGGCGGGTTCGAGCCGGTCTTCATCTGACATCCGGCCGAGAAAATGACCGCTTGATATTCGAACATCAGCTGATTTTAGCAAAGCGATTTCGCTACCGAGATGATAAGAAAAATGGGGCGGTTGAAAGGTTCCTAAAAAAATACTTCCTTAATGTGAGAATGATTGCCGATCTATCAGATCTGTTTTTGCTGCATTTTAAAGAGTTAACGGAACCCTCCAACCAAATTATTGAGCGAAGCATCAGTCACGGAATCAGTGTCAAAGGTAAGATAATTGAAATTGCTGACGAATCCGAATTTCTATCTGATCCGCTAAACCTCTTGAGGATATTCAAGATGGCGCAGGATAATCATTGCGAGTTTAGCAGTAAAGCCCTTCGTATGGTCAGGAAAAACGCGACACTGATAACGGCTGCTCACAGGGTAAAGAAGGAAACTGGCATAATTTTTTTGGACATTTTACGAGCCTCTCAGGCGTTGCCCAAGCTACTGAGGCAGATGCATGAGACGGGCGTTCTTGGTCAGGTGTGTCCTGACTTCAAGCGTATTACCGGGCATGGGCAGTTTGACAGGTATCACCACTACACGGTTGATGCGCACACCATCGTTGCTGTATCTCATCTCCGGGAATTAGAGAAGCTAATTGAAGATAAAAGCTCCGCTTCCTTGGTGGTCTCGCTCTTGAAGGAACTTGATCGGCCTGAGCTTCTGTACATTGCGGTCATTTATCACGACATTGCAAAAGGGAGAGGAGGAGACCATTCTGAGTTGGGGGCGGAACTAGCGAAAAAGTTTAGTGTTAGAATGGGAATCTCGTCACATGATGCGGAGTTAATTTCGTGGTTGGTATTAAATCACTTAAACTTTTCCAAGACGGCTCAGCATCACAATTTGAATGACACAGCTGTTATCGAAGAGTTCAGTAAGTTTATAGGTGACAGGCAAAGGTTAGTATATTTATTCCTCCTGACAATCGTAGATGTTGCGGCGGTCGGTCCGGGGACCCTCACTGATTGGAAGCTGCATTTATTTGTCCAGCTGTTCTATGCAACTGACGATTTTCTCCGAACCGGTCGGTTAGATGTCACTGAACAGCTTGAGCGGATTGATTCGCGAAAAATGGCGGCTTCTTTGCTCTTGCCCCCCAAAGATAGAGCGTCCCTTCAAGCACAGGTCGAAATACTTCCCGAAACCTTGTTGCTGAATTTAGCGCCGGAATCCATAGTGGCAGTTTGTGATGCACTCAAAGCCCCGTTTGGTATAGATTTAAAGGGCGTTGGAGGAAGGGGCTATACTCGACTACTAGCGTGGGGACTGGATAAAAAAGGCTTGTTATCTAATCTAGCAGCTGCATTGGCTCGATCTAATATAAAAATCATCACGGCTCACGTACATACCCTTAAAGATGGCAGGGTTCTAGATGAGTTCCATATCACGGATGAGAATGATAATCCTATCGTTGAAAAGAGTTATCTCGAAAGAATTAAGGCCTCACTTATAAGAGTGTTTAGAGATGGAACTGTGCCTCTGGTGGATGATGGCACTTTTGTTCCGGATGTCTTGATGAAATCTTTACCAGTCAGTGTTAGACCTCATCCTTCTGCGACTCACGGGCAGACGGCAATCGAAGTCGTGGCAGCTGACAGAAGAGGGTTGCTGGCAAGCTTGTCTGGAGTTATCGCAGAGGCGGGATTAATATTGCGAGGCGCTAATGTCAGAACTTTTGGCGAAAAAGCGGTAGATGTGTTCTTTATCACAGATGAAAACGGCGGTGAGCTCAGCGAGTTGGATACCAGAGTTATTAGCCATGAGCTAGAAAAAATCGCTCAACTCACCTACTAGAGTTCCTTACGGTTCCTGCTTTCGCATTGAATTTTTAATACAAATTCTTTCGTCCTTGAATGTGTATACATCACACCCACGTACTTTTACCTTCTTCCCATCGGCTTTTCTGGTTCCGGTGAATATCCATTCGCTGCACCCTCTGTCTCCAGAAAAAAAATCTTCACCAACTGCTTCGAAGTGAGCGTCTGGGTAGCCCACATAGAGACTCTCGCAACCCTTTCTGACTTCCTCTCTGCCAACACACTTCGTTCCCTCTACATCGAATCCTACTGAGGTAAAAAACGAACAGTCTTTGTCATGAAAATGATCCATCAGAGCATCCACGTCAGCTTCATTCCAAGCTTGGGTGAAAGTGGCTAAGAATTCTTTAGTAGGCATGTTAATATTAATCCCTATTTTATCACCTGTAATGTACTGACCTATATTGTATCAACGTTTGACGTTTAAAATAAAGCGAGGATTGGGGCATGGCCGTAGAAAGACCATCTAGTCAAGAGCTAGAAAATATCCTTAAAACGCATAAACTGGAGATAAGCCTTGAAGATAGAGATACCTACCGTTCTTTAATCGATGCAACGCTTTCTGCTTATGATGTTGTGGATCATCTTCCGAATCATTTGCCTGAAGTCAAATACCCCAGAGAGATGGGTGAAGCGGTGTCTAGTTCTAATAATCCTTTCAATGCATGGTATTGGAAGAGTGAGATTCAAGGTTCCAAAGATGGACCTTTGGTAGGAAAAAGTATCGTTTTTAAAGATAATATTATGGTCGCCGGAATTCCCATGATGAACGGGTCTTCTACCTTAGAGGGGTTTGTGCCTGAGTGTGATGCTTCTGTGGTAACGCAGGTGTTAGATGCAGGAGCTACGGTAGTAGGTAAGGCCAACTGTGAATTTTTTTGCACATCCGGTGGAAGCCATACGTGTGCAAATGGTCCAGTTGAAAATCCATTAAAGAAGGGGTACTCGGCGGGCGGTTCTTCGAGTGGGTGTGGCGCTTTAATTGCTGCTGAAGAAGTAGATATGGCGGTGGGCACCGACCACGGTGGATCGTGCCGAATTCCTGCTGCTTTCTGTGGGGTTATCGGATTAAAACCGACGTTTGGCTTAGTGCCTTGTACGGGACTTATGCCTATAGAGGCTACGATAGATTACATCGGCCCAATCACCAAGTCGGTTTATGATAACGCAGCGCTGTTATCAATCTTGGCTCAGGCTGATGGTATAGACCCCATGCAGCCCTTGGGAATGATTACCAAAGACTACACAAAGCACATTAAAGCGGGATGCAAGGGACTTAAGATTGCTGTTTTGAAAGAGGGCTTTGGCCATCAATCCTCTGAGTCTGAGGTAGACTCATGCGTAAGAGAGGGTGCTGAGGTTTTAAGGGGACTTGGTGCTAAGGTAGAGGAAGTGTCTGTTCCGCTTCATAGGGAAGCAACCGCAATATGGACTCCAATTTACCTCGAAGGCTTGGTTTGCTCTTCTTTGTTCGATTATGGGTATGGGAAGAACGTAGAGGGGCTGTATTCCGAAAATTTACAGAAGAAACATGGAAATTGGGAGAGTGAAACACAGAAGTTTGGACCGCAGACCAGATTGATATTGATGGTGGGCGATTATGTTCGACAAAAGTTTAAAGGACATTTTTATGGAAAAGCACAAAATATTAGGAGACTGTTGCGGCAAAAGTACGAGAATCTTCTAAGCGACTACGATCTAATACTGATGCCTACTCTTCCTATGGTTGCTACGCCCATTCCAAAAGATGAATCCAATCTCTCGGAAATAGTGGGCAGGTCTTTAGAAATGGCCGTCAACACTCCGGCTGCTGATTTAACGGGCCACCCTTCTATCTCCTTACCTTGTGGGTATAGCAAAGGTTTGCCTGTCGGGATGATGCTCACTGGTAGATTTTTTGAAGAAGAGACACTGTACCGGACAGCTTATGCTTTTGAAGAGTATCTCAAGAAAAATTAAGGAATGAAAATATGTTGCTTGCTCACGAGCTTTATGGAAATGGCCCAAACGGTGTAATAGTTTTACATGACTTTTATGGCTGTAAAGATACCTGGAGTTTTGCCAGAAATTTTTTTAACGTGAAAGATTTTACGTACGCTTTTACGGAAGTGAGAGGTTATGGAGGGTCGCGAGGCTACGCAGGCGAGTATACTCCAATTGAGGTGGCCAGTGATGTCCTGGCTTTGGCTGATAACCTTGGTTGGAAAAGGTTCCATATTGTGGGTCATTCTATGAGTGGAATGTTGGCTCAACGTGTCGTTCTGGACGGTCAGGAAAGGATTATCTCGGCAGTGCTGAATACTCCAGTAGCGGCCTCAGGATTAAGTTTTTCCCCTGAGGGCTTCGCACTTATTGAAGAGTCTGTACACGAGGATGCCGCTCTAGCGGAGGCCTTTGATGCTTTGACCGGTAATAGATTGTGTCGAGAATGGGTAGATTTTAAAATCAGACAAACGCGGTCGAATCGTTTATTAAATGCGCAAGCTACCTACTTCAAGAATTGTACGGAAATGGGTTTTTTAGAAGAAGTGAAAGGTAATATTACCCCTATGCTAGTTATAATAGGGGAGCACGATATGGAACCCTTTACCGCAGCTACTGCACAAAAAACCTTTTTGAATTGGTACCCTAATGCACAGGTGGAAATTTGTCAGAATGCAGCTCACTACCCGCAGCAGGAAACCCCAGTATATTTTGCAACTGTTTTTAACAAGTTTCTAAAAAACCAATTGGATTAGAGCAGTTGAAAGAGAGCACTACCTGGGGTAGTTATTTCGCCTTTGGAGTTCTTCAGAAATAAATTTAGTCGCACCGAATCATCTGAGCATTCCTCAACGGTACCCCCTCCTACTAAAGTCTCGCCGAGGTAACTAACGATTCGGTTGGTGTATTCAAATTCTCTCAAGGTGGCCTTGTTTCCTACCCAGTCCGTAGCTATCTGGGCTAACCAGTCGCCTTGAAGTGGGCCGTCAATGACGATACCGGCATGGTTTTCACAACTAATAGTATAGTTCTCGTCATAATGAATTCTATGTGCGTTCCAGACAGCTGCATTGTAAAGAAATAGAGAGACATTTGTGGCGGTAAACTTCCTACTGGGCAAAATAGCTCCTACTTTGAAATACTCATTCATCGATTAATTCTACTTTGCGTAATTTCCATTACCACATTCTCATTTTCGTCCTGAATTGAAATGTTGTAGACCACGAAAATCAAGGGGCCACTTCTACCTTCCTTTTGATAAATGTCAACGATCTTTTTTTGAATGAGAAGCTTATCACCCGCTTTTATTTCTCTGAAATATTTCTTTCTTATTCCTCCCGCCATGACTCTTTTCAATGGTAAAGGTGGGGTGAGCACATCTTTTGCTAAACCGTCTTTAGCGAGGTCAGATATTGAGACAAGAGGTTTATCCGTTCCGAACAAAAACATTGGAGGAGCGATATCGCCCTCTAAATGGATTTTCTTAGTTTGCTCGGTTGCTATCGAGTATTTGATGATGTCGCGTCGAGAGACCTCTAAGCGTATAGGAGGGGCACTCCTGCCAATCCACGATCTAATTTCATTCGATAGTAGGTTAGGCATAGAAAAAATTATGTTCGATCATTTATTCTTTGTCTAAAATGAAGTACGGAGTGCAAAGTGTATCTGATATTTTCAAAAAGGCCACTGTAAGTGTCCTGCCGATATATAATTTTTCTTCTTGCTGGTGTTTAGCCAAAGGGGCCAGTAATCTAACGGGCTCTTCCAATTGGGCTGTAATCATCACGTACGGGATCTCATCTTGGAAAGCTGGGTGGAATGGATGATGACTGACGGACCAAGTATAGATTGAGCCTTTGCAAGAAGACGCTATCCAATCGTAGTCAAGGCTGTGACATGCGTCACACATAGGGCGTGGATAATGTCGCAACTTATTACAGTTTGTGCATCTTTGTAATAGTAACTTTTCATCAAGCAAACCGTCCCAGTATGTCTGACCCTCTGGAGAGCGGTTCAAAGTCAGCTCTTCAAGGTTTTCCTTCATGTTGACATCACAGCTATAGACCCATCCCCCAAGTCTCCGTATCCCGTTACCAGTCCGGTCTCAACATCTCTCAGTTGGCGTT
>CACDEI010000022.1 GCA_902551695.1 uncultured Pseudomonadota bacterium | reverse complement strand
AAAGACTGGGGTATATTCGGACATGGGTTTACTTATACCGGTCATCCAGTTTCTGTTGCGGTGGGCTCAAAGGTGCTCGAAATTTACGCTCGCGACAATGTATTTGCTAAAGCATCTCGATTGGGAGAGCAATTTCAGGCAAAACTAAAATCTTTTGAAGCACACCCGCTAGTGGGAGAAGTAAGAGGGAAAGGGCTAATTGGAGCCTGTGAATTGGTTGCTAACAAAGATACAGGACAGGCCTTTGATTCCGATCATGGTGTAGGAAAGTATTGTTTAGAAAGGATGAAAGCTAATGGTCTCATAGCGAGAGCACTCGGTGACGCTATGTGTCTGTGTCCGCCACTTATCTCTTCTGATGACGAAGTGGGCGAAATATTTGCGCGCTACGGTAAGGCGCTAGATGAAACGCTCGATTATGTTTCGAGAGAGGGATTGCTGGTAGCCTGAAGATAAGGGAGGGCGTTAGGTTTGGGGGATCTAGCTTCTAAGAGTGTTTCCTGCGGAGTAATAATTATTTATTCCTAAACCCTCCCTGAAATCGGCGCTCATTTTAACCATTTCCGTTTCCAGAGGGATGCCCGTAGCATTAGCTATTCTATCCAACATGGAAAAAGTAGCCACAGTAGCAGCAGCTTCCACCAAAGCAGTGTGTCCTAAAGTGTCAATCATTTTTTGCCGCGAATCTGATAGTTTGTCGCTGTCCAGGCCAACGAGATGGTCAGTAAAGTCTATTAATAATTTGGAATTCGCATCTCTTGAGTGTAATTCGCTTTCTTCCATAACCGAAGCTAAATGGATCTCTTGTCCTGATATTTTGCTGCTTTCACGAAGCAGTGTGAGATGTGAGGTAGTTCAGTAAAAGCATTCGTTCAAGAGCGATGTGCGTCCGGCCACAAGCTCAATTTGGGATCTGTCGAACTCTTTCGTGTGCGAAAAATCGAGGTGCATCAGCTTCTCTGAGGGCACATACTGATTAGTAGTTATGGCCATCACCTCTTTGGCCTCTTCTGGTACCAGACTGAGTGCTCTAAAAATAAAAGGTGCCTGGCTCTCTCCATAGAGTTCTTTTCCATCAATGTCTCCGGCCTGACCGGCAGGTACCGTTTGAACCCAGGCGCCTTCGTTTTTTAGAGATCTAGGTAATTTTTGGCTTGGTGGAGAACTTTCTGGTTTCTCGTAATTGGTATAGGGTAGACCGAGGCCTTTATTAAAGAGATCAAGACAGATTGACCTGGTAGTAACTCCAATCAGTTCTACGTACTCCGCTTCAGATAAGCCTGAGTTAAGAGCGTCGTCCATTGTTTTCTTGGTGATGTGTTTTCCATTACCTGCGAGTGAAGCTATTACCGCTTTTGCTGCACTGAGGCGGGAAGACTCCTGGCCATTTATTTTACTTTTCTGGAGATGGGCGGTTTCTCCAGTGAGAAAGATTCTAGCCTGGTAGGCGAAAAATAAGCGCTCTTTGCCGTCCCACCAAGTTCCTGATCTTCTTATAGATTGCTTTTGTCGATCCTGCACGTCGAGGATCTCTTTTCTGATGACGGTGGCGTTACTTAATTTCATTCTTTTCACCAAAGATTTGCTCGTTGTTATAATCCCGTAAAAACGTGAGATAATCAATTTTTGATGGGCCAGTTGAAGACAACTGGTAATGGATGCAACTGGTAATGGATGCAACTGGTAATGGATGCAACTGGTAAAAGCAAACGATTAATCCTGATGAGGCACGCGAAATCTGAATGGGTCAGCGACGAATATGATGTGTCTAGATCCTTAGCTAGGAGGGGTGTTAAGGATGCTGTAAAAATGGGGAAATGGTTTTCTGGTAAGTTGTTTCCAGATAGAATTTTGTGTTCTTATGCTACTAGAGCTACTGAGACTCTGGATTTCCTAGAAATTGGAGCGGAGCGCGATCTGCGTTCTATAACTCTCGTCTTGGATGCCCTTTATGGATGCTCTTTCGATTCTCTAATTCAGATTATTGAAGAACACGGGTCCTATGGTGATCTGATGATAATTGGACATAATCCTTCTCTTGAACAATTCTTGCTATGGTGTTTAGAAGACAGCAAAATGTTGTCATGCTATCAAAAAGTTTTCCCAACTGGTGCTATTTATGAACTTGAAATCAGTCCCAACATCGGGAAGGTGCGACGCTCTTCTGCGAGGTTGCAAAATTTTATGAGGCCGAAATTAATTTAGCTTAAACAATGCCTCCTTCGCCTGTTTTTTGATCCAAATGATCGGTATTCGCCAATACTGTGACCTCCCAGGGTGGGGTTCCAGTTACGCAGGTTATAGAGGTATTTTCCACGATTAGCTCGTCATATGTCAGTCCTTTCCCAATATGTAATGTTCGTTCTATAAGCGAACGAATGAAAAGGCCGTGAGTCACGATGACAAGAGTGCCGCGTAAATCTTTTTTTCTCTCGGTTATGTTTTGCCAGGCTAATTCTACTCTTTCTCGAAATTTAGCCCAACTCTCTCCTCCCGGCGGCACAAAATCCTCTGCAAAAAGGTCGACATCCCCAATTTCATCATAAGATTTTCCCCTCAGGTCACCAAAGTTTCTCTCTCGGAGAGAATCAATGAAAGTTGGAGGAATTTTCATTTTTTCGGAAATTTCTAGAGCGGTTTCTTGAGCTCTCCTGTAGTCACTAGAGAGGACTGCTTCGACGTTTCTCTCCTCGGATATCTTTATAGCAACCTTTGTCGCTTGAGCTCTTCCTCTCGCGTTAAGGGGAGTCTCTGGGTGCTGTATGATCCGAGAGGCGTTCCCGTCAGTTTCCCCATGTCGTATTAGCAATATTGTCATCTGTTTGGAGCAAGCATCGATGAATCTTCTTCTGCCTTGGGGCGATCGCCAATGCTGGGAGGCTGCTTTTTAATAAACTATTACCCCCCGAGCGTTTTTTCCCTCTTCTAGATCAGTGAACGCTTCAGGAGCTTCGTCGATCGAGTATGTTCGAGTCACCAAGCCATCCAAGTTGAGTTTGCCTTGTTTGTACAGGTCTAAATACATAGGGAAGTCGACCTTGAAATTTGCGTTACCGTACATGCTGCCTTTTATGGTTTTGGAGGTGAAAGGCATGATATTGGCTCTTAAGGAAAATCTGTCATCTGCTCGACCGACTCCCACTAGCACTGCCATGCCGTTCATGCGGACCGATTTAAAACATGCCTCGACAAGCTTTCCACTACCGACCACTTCGAAAGCATAATCTACTCCAATGCCATTCGTCATTCCGAGTATTTCCTTGAATGCCTCCTTTTTCGGATCAACTATATCAGTTGCGCCATAAGCACGAGCCATCTCCATTTTTTCCTTTGATAAATCTACTGCGATAATTTTAGCGGCACCAGCTATCCTAGCTCCTTGGATTACATTCAAACCTACTCCACCACATCCGAACACCGCCACTGTGGAACCAGCCTTCACTTCTGCGGTCTTTAAGGCTGCTCCAACACCAGTTGTTACTCCGCATCCCACTAGAGCTGCCGCCTTAAAATCAAATTCTTTATCCACAGCGACTACACAAGATTCAGGCACTACACAAGCTTCGGCCATATTGCCTAGAAAGGACATGACACTTATTTCTTGGCCGTCTAACTTCACTCGGCTGGTTCCATCAATAAGACCACCGTGCGGCTTGTTTTTTCGGCATAGGAAAGGCTCTGCTCTGTCGCAGTTATAACAATCACCACAATTGGGGATGAAAGAGAGCACAACATGATCGCCTTCCTTTACTTGCGTGACACCTTCGCCTATTTTTTCCACAATCCCGGCTCCCTCGTGACCTAGAACAGAAGGCAGTTTCCAAGGAATCGTCCCATTTATGATCGATAAATCCGAATGGCAAATACCAGTTGCTTTCATCCGAACGAGAAGTTCTCCCTCTTTAGGTGGGTCTAAATCTACATGAACTACAGAAAAATTATCTATCTCGTGCGCGACTACCGCTTTCATTGTTTTCACCCCTTCGTGCTTATAGAACTATAGAACTTTAATTAGTATAAACTAACTCGAGAAAATGGTCTCGCTTGGTTTTTTTGATTTGAAGGGAGTTTTTTGTTGAGATGAGCGGTTAAAACGCTTAAAAGCGTATTACGCCTTTTTTGCTGAAGATTAGCCATTAGGTCTTTGGGCCTCTAGTTAAGGAAAATTTGGATGTTATCAAACTCAATGGAAATAGGTGTCTGGGCGCTACTCGCACTAGTAACTTTGTTTTTTGGTTTTATTTTGTCGATCAGGAAAAAAAACTTAGTCTTAAAGGAACGAAATAAATTACTCTCAGAGGAGTTGACCGAAACAAAAATAGAAAACTCTAGCTTGATAGCCTCTTTGAAGTCAGCTGAAGCGATGGAAAATAGATTCGAAACCATAGCTTTGAAAGTGTTAGAAGGAAACCAATCCCAATTTGAGTCTCGCAGTGTTGGTAAGGTAGAGGGTATCCTCAAGCCCTTTCAGAAGGATATGAAAGATTTTAAGGAAAAGGTTGAGGGTTTCAATAGGGATAACCGAGATAACTACGTTGATCTTAGTAGGCAACTTAAATATCTGAGAGAAGTTAATCTTACGCTTAACGAGCAGGCCTTAGATTTAACAAAAGCTTTAAAGGGTGATAGTAAAATAAGAGGCGATTGGGGTGAAGAGAGACTCGATCGATTGTTAGAGGAGTCGGGGTTTAAAGAGGGTCAAGACTATTTTAAGCAGTTCAGCTACGTTGACGGTGATGGGGGTATGAAAAGGCCTGATTGTGTTATCAAACTCCCGAAAAACCGTAACGTAGTGGTAGATTCTAAAGTTTCTCTTGTTGACTATGCAAAATATCAAAATGCAGATAACAATTCCGATGGTGAGCGACATCTTAAGTCACATATAAACTCTCTTAAAGCGCACGTAAAAAGTCTTAGCAGGAAGAACTATGGCGAACTTGGTGCCTCCCTAGATCAGGTGCTAATGTTTGTTCCAATCGAGCCAGCCCTAATGTTAGCGCTTGAAAAAGCTCCAGAGCTAGAGCAGGAGGCACTGGCCTCTAATATCGTTTTAACCAGTTCCTCCACTCTACTTTGGGCGCTTAAGATTATAAGTTTTCTTTGGACTCAAGAAAGGCAAACGAAGAATGTGCTTGAGATAGCCGAGGCCGGAGGTAAGGTTCATGACCAGGCTATATTAGTTGCAGAGGCAGTTGAAACCACGGGGGCGCATATCGAAAAAGCACGCGAAAGTTTCGAAAAGACGAAACTAAGATTAGCTAATGGAAGAGGCAACCTAATTTCCCAAATAGCGAATCTTCGTAAGCTAGGAGCGAAGACCAAACGACAAATCCCACAGGAATACCACGACGGATTGACCAATAGTGATAGCACGTCAGTCACAGAAAGCAAGGGTAAGCAAATTGAAAATGATAACTAAGGGCCAGTTTGCACTAAAATGAGGCAATAATTGGCATATTTGTACTTTTTTGAACCAAGATAGTGCTTGATTTTCTCCAGGGCCCAGTAATACCCTTGTTTAGCTGCGGCACAAAATTTGCTTGCCATATGGTAGCAAAACAATATCATCATTAAAGAATAAAGAAGGAAGATCGGGCATGAAAACGAAGCTGGAATATATATGGTTAGATGGAACGGAGCCCACACAGGCACTGCGTAGTAAGACGCAAAATGTTGAAAACTTCGGCGGTTCCTTAGATGAGTGTCCAATGTGGTCTTTCGATGGAAGCTCAACTAATCAGGCTACTGGTGACGATTCTGATTGTCTTCTTAAGCCCGTAGCTATTTATCCTGATCTTGCTAGAGAGAATGCTTTTTTAGTCATGACCGAAGTGCTTAATGCTGATGGGACACCCCACGCTACAAATGGGCGGGCAACTATTGATGACGATGATGATGATTTTTGGTTCGGTTTTGAACAAGAATACTACCTCTGGGACACAAAAACTAATCTACCTCCGGGTTTTCCGGCTAATGGTTTCCCCGGACCGCAGGGACCCTACTATTGCTCAGTAGGGGCAGCAAATGCTCACGGACGGGCTTGTGTTGAAGAGCATTTAGATCTGTGTTTAGATTCCGGCCTAAATGTGGAGGGAATTAATGCAGAAGTGGGCGCGGGTCAGTGGGAATTTCAGGTTTTCGCCAAAAGTGCGAAGCGTGCAGGCGATGAAACATGGATAGCGAGATATATTCTTGAAAGAGTAGGCGAAGATTACGGCTACGCAATTAATTGGCATCCTAAGCCTTTCGGCCCCCTTGATTGGAACGGCTCCGGTATGCATGCAAACTTTTCTAATGGTGTAATGAGAGACTCAGGTAAAGAAGAGACATTCACCAAAATCTGTGAGGAATTTGGTAAGAACATAGAGAGACACATAAGCGTATACGGCGCCTACAATGATCAGCGGTTAACAGGTGAGCACGAAACCCAGTCAATAGACAAATTTAGCTATGGAGTATCAGATCGAGGCGCTTCCATTA
Organism: uncultured Pseudomonadota bacterium; assembly: GCA_902551695.1. Lineage (GTDB taxonomy): Bacteria > Pseudomonadota > Gammaproteobacteria > TMED69. The sequence continues at coordinate 15,840 of CACDEI010000022.1, read as the reverse complement.
GAATCCCTGTGGGAACCGTAGCAGATGGCTGGAAAGGACGGCTAGAAGACAGGCGAACTGCCTCCAATGCAGACCCCTATAAAGTGGCTGCAGCGATAATCAAAACTACTAAAGAAGCATTATCTTAGTAGTTCAGTTGTAGAGGTTAATTTCTGATCGCTTTTAGAGGCACAGCGGTCAGAAAACCGAGCGATGTCTTTTGTAAATCAACCTCTGCCGATATATGGCATTTTGGTTGCCATTAAAGTCATGAACTGTACATTCGCTTCAAGTGGTAGTTCAGCCATATGATAGACTGATTCTGCCACTCGGATCGCATCAATAGTGGGTTCTGATAAGCTTTGCCCATTCGGTTGCAAAGCACCTTTGGAGAATCCGGCTGTCAAATCGGTAAGTGCATTACCAATGTCTATTTGACTACAAGCAATATTGAAGTCCCTACCGTCGAGTGACAAACTTTTGGTCAGACCGGTAATCGCATGTTTTGTGGCGGTGTAGGCAGCGGATCCAGGTCTTGGGGTATGGGCAGAGATTGACCCATTATTAATTATTCTGCCTCCGCTGGGACTTTGATTGCGCATAATGCGAAAAGCTTCTCGAGCGCAAAGAAACGTGCCTGTGAGATTAGTGTCCACCATGGATTTCCAATCATCCAGCTTCATTTCGTCTACGGTACAGTTACCCAAAGCCAGACCTGCATTATTGAAAAGTATATCAAGACCGCCCCACTGTTTTTCTATCAATTTAAATGCGTTCTGCACGTCTTCAGGTTTTGAGATGTCGCAAGTAATTATCAATGCGGCACCTTTTTCATTTTTAACGGTTTTTAGCGTTTTTTTTCGTCTACCCAAAAGAGCCACTTGATAATCCTTTTCCAAGAAAAGTTCTGCGCAGCTTTTCCCAATTCCAGACCCTGCACCAGTGATAGCGATTCTTCTTTTTGCTTGTCTACTCTCGATCATATTAGATAAGAGGTCGAATTTTTTTGGCGCCCTTGAAAAGAATATCTCTTGTGGCTGTGGCAGCTCGCTTATGAAAATTTTGTGCAGATTGATCAAAATCTACTTTGGGTTGGGGGGCGAGCTCGAAATGACCGAAATTATCTACTCCGCGGCATAAAGTTGCACTATCCCACTCTACTGCGAGCTGCTTGGTTGAAGGGGGGATATATTGAATAGAGAGGCCAATTCGTCTGTCTGTCGTTTTGTTAGTGCCGGAGCCATGGGCAATTCGTACATTATGCAAAGAAATTTGTCCTGGTTCTAATTCCATTGGAACAGTAAGACGATCATCGATCGGCATGTCAATCTCTTGGCCGCGAGTAAGGAGATTGTTGCCATCATATTTGTCAGTATGAGGCAGTATTTCTCCTTTATGGCTCCCTGGTAAAACACTCATGCAGCCGCTGTCAATAGTTGCAGGTGAGAGGGCAAGCCAAACATTAACCAGATCATCAGTGTCCAAACCCCAGTAACGAATGTCTTGATGCCAGGATACGAAAGAATCACTTTGAGGTTCTTTTATCCACCATAACGTGTTCCAGCAAAGTATGTTAGTACCTATTAAAGCTTCTACACAGTCTAAAATTATCGGATTTCGAATCAGCTCATCTATCCATGTGAATAAAAGGTGACTATTGCTTCTGTGCGATCCCTGAATCGCTTGGTTCGTTTTGCTTTCAAAAAACTCAAGTTTGGCTCTATAGGATGCTGCTTCTTCGTGACTCAAGACATCTACAGGTAGAAAGAATCCTTCGTTTTTGTATAACTCGACTGCGCGGTTGTCTAGTTGTTGGTAACTCATCGACATCCCCTAATTATTTTTACTTCCTCTCGACTTTCCTTTTGTAGCCAAAAGATCGTTTTCTTTAGCCTATCGGAAGGCTGGCATAATAAGCTCGGCAAAATCTCGGTAAACTTTGGTAGCCTGATCAGCATCAGGCAATAAATTAATTTCTTTCAGCCCATTTTTTTCCATCTGCTGTAATTGCTCGATAATCTCTTCAGGGGTTCCCACTACACAGGATTCTTTTATAGCCTCTGGCGTTACAAAATGTCTTTCTTCGGGCTGCATATAGGTACAATGTCCATCATGTATTTGCCGAAAACGCGCGTTTTCGGGGAGACTAAAATTGCTTACCCGATCCACATACTGTTCCCAAACTTTAGCAAAGTGAGCAGGGATCAAGTCTTCCGGCTGACCTGCTTTTTTCCAAATTTCGTAATAAAAATGTAGCTCGCATGTTACCCAGGAACCTACCTCGTTAATCACTCTGTCGTCTGTTAATTTTTCTCCTGGGCGAAGTACGCATCCGGCAGTAAGCAGCGAGGTTTGAAAGTTATTATCTAGGCTTCTTCCGACAGCCTGAGCCCCAGCTTGGATTTGTTCTAGTCGACTTTTGAAAGATTCCGACTCTCCACCTACGGTTACCCATCCGTCGCCATATGCGCCGGTTGCTTCGCAAGCTTTTGGGCCATTCGCGGCAACGTAAATAGGAATATGATTATCTAGATTTAAGTAATAGCGTTCTCGATGTAGAAACTTTATTTCAGTAGTTCGTTGTCGGAAGGTATAATCCACTGCTTCGCCATTTAATAACGCTCTTACAACCCGCAGATATTCGCGAAACTCTTTTACCGGCATCGGGTCCTGGCCCATTACTCGCATTGCTGTATGGCCAGTCCCAATTCCAAGGAAAGTGCGTCCCGGGGCTAGTTGGTTGATGGTACCTATCGAATGAGCAGTGACAGGTGCTATTCGGGTGCCGGGGATCGCGACGCCTGTACCTATTTCTATCTTAGAAGTATTCACCGCTGCGAGAGCAAGAGTAGCGTAGGTGTCAGACCAAATCATTTGCGAGTCTGGCACCCAAGCCCTGTCATATCCTAGTTCTTCCGCATAGCGAATCACGTCCCATCGGTTTATGTTTGGATCGACTGTAACAGCAAATTTCATTGTATTAATCCCCTACTTAGTTAGGTTTATTCATTTACGATAAGGTGTAAGCTACCTGAAAGCCGGGAGCACAAATTCTGCGAAGTCTCTATAGACTTTCCTGGCTTCATCCGACATTGGCATAATATTTATTTCATTTATTCCAGCTTTTTCTTTTTCTTTAATTCGTTCGATTATTTCTTCAGGCTCGCCAACAAAACAGCAGGCACGAATAGCCTCTGGTGTAACAAAACATTTTTCTTCAGGCACTAAATGGGTTGCGTGGTCGAGATGAATTTGGCGGAATCTAGCGTTTTCAGGTAGATCGAATTTGTTTACGCGAGATATGTATTGATCCCAAATATTCGCAAAGTGCTCTGGAATCAAATCTTCTGGTTCGCCAGCTTTTTTCCAAATTTCGTAGAAAAAGTGTAGTTCTGTAGTTACCCAAGAACCGACCTCGTGAATTATTCGCTCATCTGTCAGTTTCTCTCCAGGACGAAGAATACATGGAGCAGTAAGAAAAGAGGTTCTGAAGTCGTCTTTCAGTGTGCGCCCTACTGCCTGCGCGCCTCCGTGAATTTGTTCGATCCGGCTAGCTATTTCATCGGCATCACCGCCAATAGTTACCCATCCATCACCGTAAGCACCGGTAGCCTCGCAAGCTTTTGGGCCATTTGCTGCGACGTAGATAGGAATATGATCATCTAAATTTAGATAAAAGCGATCTCGATGAAGAAACTGGATTTCGGTAGTTCTGTTGCGAAAAGTATAATCAACCGCGTCGCCGTTTAAGAGTGCCCTAACTACACGAAGATACTCCCTGAATTCTTTCACGGGCATTGGGTTTTGACCCATCACCCGCATGGCGGTATGTCCAGTACCTATTCCTAGGAAGGTTCTCCCTGGAGCTAGCTGGTTAATGGTGCCTATGGAGTGAGCAGTAACAGGGGCTATTCTGGTTCCTGGAATAGATACACCGGTTCCTATTTCTATTTTCGAAGTGTTGGTAGCAGCAAGAGCAAGAATGGCATAACAGTCGGACCAAATCATCTGAGAATCAGGAACCCAGGCGCGATCGAAACCTAAATCTTCAGCGTATTTGATGATTGTGTGGTTGTTAATATTTGGGTCTATAGTAACTGCGAATTTCATAGCTAGCCCCGTCCCCCGGTTATTAATTTCAAGGCTAATTAAAAAAGTATATATCCCAACCTTATCGGAGCTTGGGCTAGGCTTCAACCAGATTTTTCTTGGAAAACTAACAAAATCCAATTATAAAAACCTTGAGGAGCACCCTCGTTGATCATAGGGTATACTGGGAATTTCTGTTCCATTGAAGTTTGTGAGATTGGTAGATGTTGCAAAAGAACAATAAACCCGGAGTGATGCCGATAGAAAAATATCGTCATTTCGCTCCAGTAAAAATTGAGAGAGCGTGGCCTGATAAGGTGATTGAAAAGGCTCCGCTCTGGTGCAGTGTGGATCTCAGAGATGGTAATCAAGCTCTAATCGAGCCGATGGATGGCACTAGAAAAAGAATGATGTTTGAAAAGCTTGTTCAGATAGGGTTCTCTGAAATTGAAGTAGGTTTTCCTGCTGCATCGCAAACGGACTTCGAGTTCGTAAGGTATATCATTGAAGAGGATCTTGTGCCGGAGAATGTGACGATACAGGTTTTGACTCAGGCTCGACCTGAGCTTATTGAACGGACCTTCGAGAGCGTTGAGGGCGCGAAAAAAGCAATTATACATCTCTATAATTCGACTTCTACGCTTCAAAGGAAGGTTGTGTTTGGGTTGGGTGAGGCCGGGATCATCGATATAGCCATAAATGGTGCGGAGTGCTGCAAAGCCAACGAAAAGCACATGGGCGACACAAAAATACGATATGAATATTCACCAGAAAGTTTTACGGGGACGGAATTAGAATTTGCTCAAGAAATTTGTGAATCCGTGATGGAGGTGTTTGCCCCGACCAAAGATGACCCGATTATATTGAATTTACCAGCGACTGTTGAAATGAGTACTGCAAACATTTACGGAGATATGATCGAATGGTTTCATACGAATATTAAACAACGAGATTCCGTGGTCCTGTCGCTTCACCCTCACAATGACAGAGGAACTGCGGTGGCTGCGGCAGAATTTGGTGTGATGGCTGGAGCCGATCGAGTCGAAGGTACATTGTTTGGAAATGGAGAGAGAACCGGGAATGTGGATGTTGTTACCCTTGCCCTTAACTTATTCAGCCAAGGGGTGGATCCAGAGTTGGACTTTTCTAGCATCAACGAATCCCGAAGAATAGCCGAATATTGCAATCAATTACCTGTGCATCCTAGACATCCATACGTTGGAGACCTAGTTTACACCGCTTTTTCGGGCTCCCATCAAGATGCTATCAAGAAGGGATTGAGCGCCCTGTCAAAATCTGACATGCCCCTTTGGGAGGTTCCCTATCTTCCCATTGATCCCAAAGATGTTGGGCGTACCTATGAAGACGTGATAAGAGTGAACTCACAGTCTGGAAAGGGTGGAGTCTCTTATTTGCTGAAAACCGATCAGGATTTGGACCTACCTCGAAGACTTCAGATCGAATTCACCAGAGTCATACAAGACATCACGGATAAAACCGGAAAGGAAATTACAGCCCAGGAAATATGGGGTGTTTTCAGGGAACATTATCTAGATAAGAACAAGCCATTTGAATTGATATCTTTCAACACTAGTCAGAATGCCGAAGGAAAGGATCGAACTCAAGTTGAGGCGGTCATCGCGATCGAAGGAAAAGAAGAAAAATTCACAGGAGAAGGAGGGGGATCTATAGAGGCTTTTACCAAGGCTCTTAACTCTGGTTTAGAGGGTACGGTCGCAGTTCTAGACTATCATGAACATGCGATCGGATCAGGGGCAGATGCAAAAGCTGTTTGCTACATAGAACTCAGTGTAGATGGCGATGAATTGTGGGGAATTGGAATGCATTCAGACATCGTATCAGCTTCTTTAAGAGCAATAATATCAGGTTTAAATTCAGCCGCTGGCTAAAAGGTTTTTTACATTCTCATATCTTTGAAAACAAATACGCAAAGATAACAACGCTGCATATTACCAGGTAAATAATCGATATTGTCTCAGGAAGGTTTTTCATGGGTCGAGCAATATTACTGGATCATGCTTAATCGCTGTCATAACAGACCCTCACGTCTCATGAATTCGATTATTGGTGCCGGAACAGGCGGATGCCACTTTGTTTTTTTTGGATCCTGATGCCACCTAAACGGCAGGTGTTCAATATGCCCAGCCTCGCTAGCGGTTGAGAAAATGTCTAACGCACATTGAAGAATTTCTTTTTGACGGTGAAAGTCGTTTACTTCTCCAAAGGGGCGCCCAAAAGGGTATTCTATGGCAGCTACTCGAGGCATGCCGATTATTTTTTGAAAAACCCAAACCATATTGAGTGTAACGGTCGGTATTCCGGCGTTTTCTATAGCTCGCGCGACCAATCCAACGGATCGGCAGCAATCAGGTCAGACGGGAGCTAATATTGCCAAATCAACTTTGTCTTGTTTCATGTGATTTGCTATTTCCGGACCTGAAACGTTTGCCAAATGGCTAGAGTCTTCACCCTGAAAGCCCATTATGGAGTAGTGATTTTTTGCTATTGAACCTATTACTCTATTGGAGGCTAATGTTTTTAGACCTTCTGTAGGTAAAGCTACATTGATATCTTTTTCAATGTAGCTAGTGTCTATATGGAGATGATTGACGTTTATGTCGTTCGATGTCGCCCCGTTGTCTATTAGTCTCCATGTTGGATCGCCCCAGTTGCCCTTTATTCGTTCTGTTTCCATATCAAATGGTTCGTCGTTTTTCATTGATATGCCAGCGGTTGTTAGGAGGGCAACCTTAGAACTGGAGATTTTTTTACTTACAGGTGCCCAAGGTATTTCGAGCACCTCCTTTTCATCGGCGATTCGCTTCTCAATGATCTTTGCGACGGTCTTTCCGGTAAATCTGAAAGGATCGACTTCATTCATAGGTAGTTTATCCTTTGTATGGCGGTATGCTAATGATAGCTGCTTTAGGTAGTCATCAGTCAATCGTTTTAGCCAAAATATTTATTAAATTCGAGACAACCGACTTTTTTGCCCAAGTAGGCAAGGTTGGGTTGGATTATTTGTGTTATAAGCATTTGACATTGAACGTCTGTCAGTAGTTATTACTAAAACCTTCTAAGTCGTGCTAATTTATAGTTCATTTTAAAAATGCTCAAGGAGAGGAGACTATGGATATAGGTGTTTTTCAGGGGGATAATCGACATGGTAATGCTGTAGAGATTGCGCAGCATGCGGAAAGTTTAGGCTTTGAGTCTTACTGGGCGCCAGATCATACGATCATGCCGGCTGAATATAGCGTGCCCTACCCAGGGGGAACCGATGAGTCCCCAGAGCCTGATTATCTCTGGCAAATGCCAGATCCCTTAGTTGTGTTGTCTACCGTGGCAGGGGCTACTGAAAAAATAAAATTAGGGACTGGAGTTTTGTTGGTTCCTGAGAGAAATGCCATTTTGACAGCTAAACAGATTGCTACTTTAGATCAATCGTCTGGAGGACGCTTCCTTTTTGGTATCGGCGCTGGATGGAATCCTGAGGAGTGCACTATCTTAGGGGGCGATTTTGAACATAGATGGACTCACGTTAAAGAAAACGTAAAAGTAATGAAAGCGTTATGGACAGAACATGCGCCTGAGTTTCACGGCAAGTATAATGACTTCCCTCCAATACGCTGTTATCCGCAACCGACTCAAGATCCATATCCTCCTGTGCTCTTAGGGGCAATAAATAATCCTCGCTCTTTAAAAAGAGTTGCGGAGTGGGGGGATGGTTGGTTGCCACTAGTCCAAAGTCCGGAAGAATTTAAAGAAGGAGTGGAGCAGATAAAGGGTTTTTGCTCGGATATAAATAGAGATCCAAGTGAGCTTGATTTCACCGTTTTTGAAATTTTAAATCAGTGGAAGTCAAAAGATGCCATTAAACAAATGTCTGCCGCCGGTGCTAACAGAGTGGTTCTATGGCTAAACGGGGTGGGAACTGATGAATTGAAATCAGAATTAGATGAATTAGCCGCAATAGCGCTTTGAGGTTACAGTAATTATATTTTTGTTCTAAAAGCTAAAAACGCAGCCCGTTGCCTGTCGTTTGGGCAGGCAACGGGCTAGTTAAAAGATAGTTTTTTACTAATCACTGCCCATTTCGACAATAAGATTTAGGATTTGGCGGGAGCTAACGCTTCATATAATTCCCAGTTCCAAATTAGGGACATAGCGTTCTCTGGATCGTAATCCTCATCCTTGTTACATGGATAAACTACAATTTGGGTAGCGCCAGCATCTATGAAGGTCTGTAATTTAGCCTTTATGGTCGCCGCATCTCCCCAAGCGCAGATCGCGTCTATAAGTCGATCGCTTCCTCCGTCCGCCCAGTCCGATTCATCGAATCCTACTGATGACCAAACTTTGTGATAGGGGGGTCTCGATATATAAAAGGCACAGGCGCGGCGCGCTAATTCTCTAGCTGTCTCGGGGTTGGAATCGAGAACACACCTCACGGCTACTGGTAGATGTTTGTCAGGCCCAATGATAGCACGAGCATTTTTTACCGTTTCAGTAGTTTGGAGAAAAAGGAACAGCCCATCGGCTTTGGCTGCTGCTACTTTTTGTAAGCCCGGACCGTGACCTGCTATCACTACGGGAGCTTTCACATCTGCCTTAGGGCTCATAATCGGAGCTTCGGAGACTCTGTCCAAATATTTTTTCATTTTCGGTACAGGCATTTCCCAAGTATGCCCTCTAGGTTCGACTAAGATTGGATGGGAAACGCCAAGGCCGAGTGTGAATCGTCCTCCAGAAAACTCACTTAAAGTATTCGCGGCTTGAGCGGCACAATCTGCATCATGGGCATAAACGTTGGCTATACCACTAGAGACTTTGATTTTATTTGTCTGAGCAAGTAGGAACCCTGCTGTCGCGAAAGGCTCTCGACCAAATATTTCAGGTAGCCACAATTCCTCGTAGCCTAGCTTTTCGAGTCTTTTAACATTTTCGACTAACTCGGTTCCATTGGTTCCTTCAGTCCATTGAATGAGGGCTAAGGGTAGGGGCATAATACTTCTCCATTTAAATATTAGTTTTCTATGCTAGTAAAGATACAATCTGTTCTAATGACCGTCGGAACCTTTTATCAGATACCTTCGTGAGTCTTAATCTTGTCACTATTAAATCTGTTATCCCAAGGATCTCTCGATATTCTTGTATCTTATCAAAAACATAATCTTTCTCTCCAATAATCGACCAATCATTTATGTTTTGCGATGTTTCGAGGCCGGGAGGCATATGAGCCTTGCTCATGGCTCTTTTTATCTCATCTAGTTCGTTTTTGTTATCGCAAATGAAAATTGTGCGCATTACCGGCCTAGTTTCTATCGGACTATGTCCAGCTTCCTCTGCCGCATTCGAGAAGATTTTTAAATTTTTAATCAGTTGAGTTTGGGTTTCTATTGGAGAGGCTATGTATGGTAATCCGAGTCTGCCAGCTTGGCGAAGCGCCTTAGGTCCGAACGCCGCGATCCAAATAGGAGGGTGCGGTGTTTGGATGGGCAGCGGTTTTACAGTTACTGGTGTGAACTCGTCATTTAAAGATATCCCTTTACCCGCCCATGCCTCTCGCATTATTTTAAGACACCATTCAAATCGCTCTCTCTTTTCTTGTGGTTTGACATTGAACGCCTTCAGTGTGCCTGTAGCGTAACCCCTGCCAACTCCTAGTATCAGACGACCGAGGCTTAGATTATCTAGCATAGCTACTTGCTCAGCTGCCATAAGTGGGTTTCGCAGGGGAAGGAGATAGGAGCTTGTTCCTAACTTAATCGAGGAAGTGGTTGCGGAAACTGCCGACAACAGCATCAGTGGGTCTGGCAAAGCTATCTCATTAAAGTGGTTTTCAGGAAGCCAAAACGAATCGAACCCCAAAGACTCACCAAACCTTGCTTGAGATGAGATTGAGTTTGCTGAAAGTTCATCAACCAACCAATAGGTCAGTCCTATTTTCATTTTAGTTACCTTCTTGAAAGTATCTACTATTGACGCTTATTTTAGCGTTAGGAAGAGCAATAGGCACGTTTCTTCACTTAAAAATTCGAATCTGACCTAAACTGTTTCTTTGTAGTGAGCCTAAAAAGGTTGCTTGTACTTTAATCTACTGATATTTGTGGCTTTTAATACTTATTCGCAGACTTGAACTACATCTAGTAAACTACAGAGGCAAGGGTGATATCAGGAAACATGGAGGTGCCAAGACGTGGTAAAAGCAATTCTAGATTCTCAAGATATTAGAAGCCAAGTAAGTGGTGAGGAGTGGCAGGTAAGAGTCGATTTAGCCGCAGCCTACAGGCTAGTTCATCATTATGGTTGGACTGATATGATATTCACCCATCTTTCAGCTCGTATTCCAGGACCCAACCACCATTTTTTGATCAACCCTTATGGGATGATGTTCGACGAAATCCGGGCTTCTGATCTGGTAAAAATTGACATTGACGGTAACATTGTTTTAGAAAATGGCTACGATATAAATCCAGCTGGATTCTGCATCCATAGTGCCATCCATGCGGCCAGAGAAGATGCGCGCGCAGTGATGCACCTTCATACGGATGATGGTGTGGCTGTATCGAGTATGAGTGAGGGGTTTTTGCCACTTACGCAAACTGCAATGGTGATTCAACGTGAGGTGGCTTACCACGAGTACGAAGGCGTGGCATTAGATCTGAGCGAGAGAGAGCGGCTAGTTAAAGATATTGGGGATAAAAAGCTCCTCATGTTGCGAAACCATGGAACTCTGGCTACTGGTTCAACGATCCCTGAATGTTTTATGCTGCTATACAATTTTGAGCGAGCTTGTACAATGCAGGTTCGCGCTATGGCAAGCAATAAACTTCACATGCCCTCTGAGGCTGCGATGGATACCGCCGCGTCACAAGGACGGAAACTAATCAATGACGGAACCTTGGGGAATCTTGCTTGGCCAGCACTATTACGAATGCTCGATAGGGAATACCCGGACTACTGTGATTGATCAGTTACCGAAGGCTCTACCGGCTTACGGATGAAGATTTATCGTCTGATTGGAGTAGAGCTTTCACCCTACACGATTAAGCTTCGAGCCTTGATGCGTTATAGGCGAATCCCTCATGTATGGATTTGTCGGTTCCCACAATTTTTCTCTGAAACTGAAAACCTTAAGCCTGGATTAATGCCGACTGTCCAATATCCAGAAGGAACCTACCACACGGACAGTACTATTGTTAGCGAAGATTTGGAAAGCCGGCACCCTGATGTACGGTCCGTATATCCAGATGATTCTGTTATGAATTTTCTGGCCATTCTTATTGAAGATTTTTGCGACGAGTGGCTCAGTAAGATGATTTTCCATTATCGATTTGCTTATGATCGGGATCGCGCCTTTGGGCCGAGATGGGTTATGGATGACACGTATCCGGGTTTGAGTGACGCGGAACTGAATGAACATTTTGAGGCTTTTCTGGAAAGGCAAACCAATCGAATGGAATTAGTGGGATGTACCCCCGAGAATGCTCAACTCTTAGAGAAAGGTTTTCAGGAAATAACCCGTTTAATGGAAACCTTTGTCTCTAATGAAAGGTTCTTATTTGGTACCCGACCTTCAATCGCTGATTTTGGCCTCTACGCTCAACTCGGAATTCTTCTTCAGGATCTAACGACAGGGGATTTTATGCGAAAGGAGACTCCCAGAACTATTTCTTGGGTGATGAGAACCGCCGACTTGTCGGGCTTAGAAGGGGATTGGGAGCTGGATGATACGCCTAGTCAAATTCTAAGGGGGATCTTTTCTTTGATCGGCAACATATATCTACCCTATCTGAATGCCAACACTACTGCGATTAGGAATAACGCCCCTCACTTTTCTACTAGGCTTGATGGTTGTGCTTACGAGCAGCCGGCATTTAAGTACCATGATAAATGCAGAAATAGATTGATTTCAAAATTTGAGGAGCTGAATGCCTCTGAACGCAAGCGTCTTAGAGCATTTCTTGCTGACTCGGGGTGTCTAGAGGCACTGGGACGACTTCACCAAGTCTAACTACCTATCGGTTGTTTCTTTCGTTATTAATTAACAAATATTTCAAGAATATATTCACTATTTTGTTATAAACGATTAGAATTCGTCCCTAAATAGGGTTTCACTCCAAAACGGCAAGTTTCACCTCTAGTAACAGATTTTTGGCGGTGTTTTAAAAAGACCTGATCTCAGATTACTAGGATTAATTTTTTCAGACACTATGATCGTTTTATTTTAGCACTAATTAAGGAAATTGATAGGCAATGGCAACTGATTTGACAAAATACCGTAACATCGGAATCTTCGCTCACGTGGACGCTGGCAAAACGACAACAACGGAGCGCATTTTGAAGCTTACGGGTAAGATTCACAAGATCGGCGAAGTTCACGATGGACAAGCAACAACAGATTTCATGGAACAAGAACAGGAGCGGGGCATAACAATCCAGTCTGCGGCTACAACTTGTTTCTGGAATGATCATCGTTTCAATATAATTGATACTCCCGGGCACGTCGATTTCACGATAGAGGTCTATAGGTCTTTAAAAGTGCTCGATGGGGGTGTAGGTGTATTCTGTGGCTCAGGAGGTGTCGAGCCACAGTCAGAGACCAATTGGCGGTATGCGAATGATTCCGAGGTGGCCAGGGTCATTTACGTTAACAAGTTAGACCGAATAGGGGCAGATTTTTATAAAGTCGTTGATCAGGTAGAAAAGGTTCTTGGCGCCAATCCTTTGGTAATGGTTTTGCCTATGGGGATCGAGGATGATTTTAAAGGGGTTGTAGATCTACTTACTATGAAAGCTTGGCTATGGGATGACTCTGGCGATCCAACTAAATATGTAGTCGAAGATGTGCCTGAGGACTTAAAGGCGAAAGCAGAAGAATACCGAGAAAAGTTAGTTGAAACGGCCATAGAGCAAGACGACGATGTGATGGAGCAGTACCTAGAGGGGGAGCAACCCGACATAGATACACTTAAGCGTTGCATCAGAAAGGGTACAATCAATCTAGACTTTTTCCCTACTTACTGCGGTTCCTCGTTTAAAAACAAAGGCGTACAGCTGGTTCTAGATGCGGTTATAGACTATCTGCCGAATCCGACCGAGGTTAAACCTCAACCAGAGGTTGATCTGGAAGGAAATGAGACAGGAGAATTCGCTGTGGTGGATTCCGATAAACCGCTGCGGTCACTAGTTTTCAAAATAATGGATGATAGGTATGGCGCTCTGACGTTCATAAGGATTTATTCTGGCAAGATTGAGAAGGGGATGAATGTTCTCAATACCTATACAGGAAAATCTGAGCGGATTGGGCGAATAGTGGAAATGCACGCAGATTCCAGAAATGATTTGGATGAAGCAGGTGCTGGGGATATAGTCGCTGTTCTGGGTATGAAAAATGTTCAAACTGGACACACTCTAGCTGACGAAAAAAATCCGGCCACCTTGGAGCCGATGGTTTTTCCCGATCCGGTAATCTCTGTTGCTATAGCGCCGAAGGAAAAGGTAGGAGCAGAAAAACTTGGGATAGCCTTAGGAAAAATGGTGCAGGAGGATCCCTCATTTAGAGTAGAAACTGATCAGGAAAGCAACGAAACAATAATTAAAGGTATGGGAGAGCTACACTTAGACATCAAGGTAGATATCCTACGAAGAACCCACAGTTGTGAGGTGGAGGTCGGCAAACCTCAAGTTGCTTATCGTGAAACGATTACTAAAGTAATTGAAGACGAGTATACCCATAAGAAACAAACGGGAGGCGCCGGACAGTTTGCCAAGATAGATTACACTATAGAACCTGGCGAAGTTGGTACTGGGTTTGAGTTCGAATCAAAAGTGACCGGAGGTAATGTGCCCCGAGAGTTTTGGCCTGCGGTTAAAAAAGGTTTTGAGCTATGTATAGAAGAGGGCGTATTAGCTGGTTATCCGGTACAAGATCTAAAAGTAACGCTAATGGATGGTGCATTTCATGCAGTGGATTCTTCAGCGGTTGCTTTCGAGACGGCTGCAAAAGCGGCCTATAGACAATCTCTGCCCAAGGCGGCACCGCAGTTGTTGGAGCCCATTATGAAGGTCGATGTTTTCACTCCAGAAGATCATGTGGGGGATGTTATCGGAGATCTTAATCGTCGAAGGGCTATGATTAAAGCACAGGAGTCAGGCTCATTAGGATCTCGTGTAAAGGCCGATGCCCCTCTCGGGGAGATGTTTGGTTATATAGGAGATCTGAGAACCATGACATCAGGGCGTGGGCAGTTTTCAATGGAATTTTCGCACTATGCACCTTGTCCTAACAATATTGCCGAAGAGGTGATCAAAGAGACCAAGGAACGGAAAGCTAGTTAAGGTAGAGCTGATCCCAAGGCTCGGTTGACTATTTCTAATGTGTCAGTAGATAGTCCTTTAAAGTCTTTTATAGACCGAAGCGCATTTTGTGCCTTTTTTCTGGAAGTGCCTTCTAATCGGCTCCATGAGTCAAAAGAGCGTGCTAGCCTGGCTGCTATTTGAGGGTTAATGCCGTCTAGTTTTATGATCTGTTCAGCGCAAAATTCATAACCGCTTCCATCAGTTGAATGAAATAGATGATGATTCCCGTGGCAAAAAGCTCCGATCAATGAACGAACTTTGTTAGGATTTTGCAAATTAAAATCTTTATGTTCGATTAGAGACTGCACGTTAGCCAGTGTATTAGGTAGTCTCGAAAGAGCTTGAACAACGAACCATTTGTCTAACACAAGTTCTTCATTTTTCCATTTTTCGTGGAAGTGCGAGATTGCAACCTCCCGTTGAGGGCAGTTGAAATTCGCCAGGCTAGATAAAGCCGCAATTTCGTCAGTCATGTTTATGCTGTCTCGTAGTTGATTTAATGCAACCTCGAAAATTTCTTCTTTTTGTAGTTCCATAAGAAAGCCAAGGCAGGTGTTTTTGAGAGCACGTTTGCCGGCCGATTCTGCGCTTAGGTCATCTGTTTTATCTAATTTAGATTGTTGAAGTACGAGCTCCATTTCATTGCTCAAACTGTCACTGACAAAAGATCTTAGCTTCATCCTAGCTAAAAAAATTGCTTGGGGGTCATAGGTTTTTGTTTGTTCGGCAATATAACTCGCAGTCGGTAAAACCATCATCTCTGCAGCAAAGGCACGGTCCTTTTCAGAATGTGTCAAAATATCCTGAAGAATGTCTTTAATTTTTTGGCTAAATACTACCTCTTGTTTTAACTTAATACTATTTACTGCACTCAAAAGAGTTTGCTTCATCAGCTCTTGAAAAGCATCCCACCTATTAAAACTGTCGCTGTCGTGTTGTGCTAGATGAGCTAAGTCATCTAGATTGTATTCATACTTTAGATTCACTGGTGCGGAAAATCCCCTGAGGAGGGAGGGCACACTGTCAGAATCAATGTTTGGGAATTGATAAATTTCTTTGGTTTTATCAAATGAGATTAAAGTTGAGGGATCACTGCTTTTTGTGTCCCCCTTAAGCAGGTCATTCCCAGACGAGTCTAGAAATCCAAGTTTAATTGGGATTAGACGAGGTTGATATTCGTTTTTGGATTGTCCTATTGGGGGCAATTGTTCAATCGTCAGTTCGAGGCTGTTGTCTTCAGCGTAATGGTTTTTTGTAACCTTTAATACCGGAGTTCCCGCCTGCTCATACCAAGGTTTAAAATTGGTTAGATCAGTCTTCGCCGCATCTTCCATAGCAGCAAGAAACTCCTCAATCCTGACAGCTTGACCGTCGTGTCTTTGAAAA
>CACDEI010000021.1 GCA_902551695.1 uncultured Pseudomonadota bacterium | reverse complement strand
TCTTCAGCGGAACCAGGTCATGCAGGAATTTTAAATCATTTAAATAAAGAACCCATACTTGACCTAAACATGAGATTGGGAGAGGGAAGTGGCGCTGCTATAGCCTCACTCATCTTAAAGTCAGCACTAGCTACTCACAATGCAATGGCAACTTTTGCTGAAGCCGGCTTAAGCGGGAAGAATTGACCGTGCAGACCCTATACAAAAATAGATTAGTACTAGACATTATGGCAGGCATGATGTTCTTTACCAGGATCCCAATTAAATGGCCTTATTTTTCTGATGAACCTCCTGATCTTACGAGGGCGGCCTGGGCTTTCCCGTTAGTAGGGCTAATAGTGGGCTTCCTTTCTGGTGCGATTGGAGATATTTGTATCGCAATTGGTCTTCCTCTGTTTTTATCCTGTGTACTTTCTATTGCCCTGAGTATAGTTATGACCGGAGCTTTTCATGAAGACGGATTAGCTGACATGGCAGACGGTTTTGGGGCCGGAGGGTCTCCCAAAAGAGTTAATGAAATCATGCATGACAGTACACTCGGAACCTATGGAGTTGCGGCCCTCAACTTGGGCATATTAATCCGACTTGGTGTCGTTATCTGCTTAGCTGAATTGGGTTACTCATTAATTGAAATTCTATCAATCGGTTTCGCATCCGGGAAATTGGCAATCCTTTTTACCCGTAATCTAATAGCCCCGTCGGATTTCGCAAAAATGGGAAGCGTTATTGATTTGATACCTAGCAAAACACTTCTTTCTGCTATCGGTATTTGGCTTTTGCCAACTCTCGGGACCTTTCCATTTATCGGTGTTGCTATAGGAGCAATATTTTCCGCAGGTCTTATCTTTCTTATACGAAACAGAAGCAACTATCACATCGGAGGTGTCACAGGAGATATTCTAGGAGCAACAGCTTTTTTAAGTGAATTGATATTTCTACTAGGAATAGCCGTCACCATGGTTAGCGTAGATTGATAAAAACCTCCAGGGTGATAATGATCCGGCATGCGCCGACAGCGGTAAAGAAAGGCTTTTTGCCGGAAGACAACGCGCCTGCAGTTTTAGATTCAAAAAAAATTAAAAACCTTGCGTTAAGTCTTCCAGCTAACTGTACTTGGCATGTGAGTCCTCTAAAGAGAACAGTTCAGACCGCGGTTGCATTATCGGCATATATTACTGCTGGGGAGATACGTATTGAAGAAAGTCTGAAAGAGCAAAATTTTGGCGACTGGTCGGGAGAAAAAATTTCTGATGTATGGGAAGAACTAAAACAGAATAAAAACCAACACAACTATTCTTTTATCTGCCCAGAAACTTCGCCTCCAAACGGAGAAAACTTTTTAGAACAGTGCAAACGTGTTTCTTTTTGGCTAGAAAATACGCAATTAATCAAGTCAACATCTATTGTCATCACTCACTCAGGAACTATCAGAGCCACTCTATCGCATATTTTAAAAATAGAACCTGACATCGCAATAGGAATAAAGGTTTCACACCTAAAAAAAACTATTTTTGAAATCATACCTGAGGATAATGATAAAAACAGAGGAGGTAGATTTCGTTTGTTAGGAATAAATGAGTAAGAAATTACTTCTCTTTAAAAGAGACCTGCCCCCTCTCCTTCGAGAATTTTACAAAGGACCTTAGGGAAAAACTAATTCATTTGTCATAATAGCTAAATAGGTAATATATTGGGATAGTTTTTGAACTTTTTTAAAGCTTCATTAAAGGATTAATATGACAAAGAAATTTACTTGCCCTATTGGTGTGATGGGGATGACAGATAGATTAAAGGCGACGGAGCTAATTGAGTTCGTCCAATTTCTCGAAAAACTCAATTATGAAAGTTTCTGGATCCCAGAACTTTTTGGAAGAGAAATCATGGCAAACACTGCCTACTGCATTGCGCACACTGAAAAAATCAAGATCGCACCAGGAATTGCCAACATTTACGTTCGTGATCCTCACGCTACAGTACAAGCCCGCCAAACCCTCGCCGAATTTGCAAACGGCAGATTCATATTTGGCTTAGGAGTATCAAATATTGGAGTTCAAACTACGCGCGGTCACAAATGGAAATCACCCGTTGAAAAATTCAACGAATACCTAGACGCAATGTCCGCGGCTCAAAGACAAATAACCAGATACGAACAGTACAATGCTGCGGTTGAATCAGAATTATCTACCTATGATAATCTCGGTCCATTACTTATTGCTGCGCACGGCCCGGCACTTCAAAAGATTGCAAAGAATCGTACCGATGGAGCACTAACATACCTGATGTCTCCCGAGAATACGAAAATATCTCGTGAGCGACTAGGCCCAAAAGCTGACTTAACCGTAGTCATTCCCGCCTTAGCTGAAACTGACGAAGTTTATGCGAGAGATATCTGCCGCAAATCCTTAGCTTATTACATGGAGCTAGACTATTATCAGCGAGAGTGGAAAAAAATAGGGTTCGAAAACAAAGATTTTTTGGACAAAGGAAGCGATCGCTTGTTGGACTATATTGTAGCATGGGGTAGCCAAGAAACGATTGAAAACCGCATTAAAGAACATGTAAATGCAGGAGCTAGTCGCATAGTATTCTTTCCCCTCGACACCGGTTTCGGTGATGCTAAAGATAGCCCCACCCTAAAATCGATGGCGCCGTTAATAAAATCGTAGTTCTAAATATCCTCCTAATCTGGAAGGACATCAGAAGGAGAGGAACCCCAAGCTTGACGCGGGACTTCAAGTGCTCTTTATGTCCTGCGGTCTACGTAGGGTCTACTGCAGAAACAGGAGAAGAGAAAGGGGTAAGATTATATATAAAGTTAGTAATCCATGCCCCCTTCGGGACATAAAGACTGGATCTATTGTGGAAAGTTTTCATAGCATTATCAGTGAATAGAGATTAAGTTGTTTAACTATGGCCTAACGTTCACTTAGTGATGCTCAATGGCTAAATGTAAGCTACTAAAATTAATCAAGAGCAGGGTTTAAGAGGAGAGGCTCGAAAACTATGTCTGTAGTTAACTGTACGGAAGGGCCGTTCGACATATTTATTGGTCGTCCAAGCAAATGGGGGAATCCGTTCTTTATCGGTAAAGACGGTAAGAGAGGGGGAAGTGATCGCAAAGTATAGACTGTGGCTTTGGCAACAAATTCTGAACGGAGACATCACGCTCAACCAACTTTCCGAACTGAAAGACAAACGTCTCGGCTGTTACTGCGCACCGCTACCTTGCCGCGGTGATATTCTAATTAAAGCAGCAACCTGGGCCTCAGAAAATCGAAAGCTAAACAGCGAAACATAATATTCAAAATGTCTACCTCTCATCGTGATATCATCTAAATTAGATAAGCAATATAGCTACCCTAATTCTTGTATGGTTATAAAAAACTAATGATTAAAATCATCCTTATAATCGCAGTCCTATTATTGTTATTGTTACTGGTCAAAAGTATTTCGCCAGAAAATAGAAAAAAACTACCACTTCTGATTATCAGCGTCGCTGCAATTGGCTTAGCATTTTTAGTTTTGCCGAGGTTAGGCTTAAATCCTCTAATCGTTTTACAAAAATTAATACAGCTGATGCCCTTCTTAAAAGGAATTATTCCTCTTTAATAGGAAACTGTCTTCTCTCCTGAAGTATAAGCGGGTTACATTTTTCTCAACGAAACCGTCTCTATTATCTTTTAGCTCCTTCCCGCCCAAAGATATTTCTTAGAAGATTCATCGAAATCGGATATCGCTTATCTAGAAAGTCAACTACCTCATCCGAAACCTTTTTTAAATCGTTTCCTATATCTGATTCGACAGACTTCTGCTTATCTTTTGTTTCCTCTTCCATCCTCAACTCAAGTCATCGAATACAGTTTTCTAAGTACCCATCACCTTCACCGCTTTCGATCAGGACTCACTCTCAGAGTTTCTTATAGAATCTAACCCGCCCATCTATAATCAAGGCTCGATAAACTCCTTAGACATTTCAAAGAATTCATGGAAGTATTCACCGATCTTACCGCTGGATACGACGCTGAGGGTATCGTCTGATAAGTGCACCCGTCGTCTCTTTATAAACCAGCGTCCTTCAACACGTACATAGTCATCCTCATACCACCCATGAAGATCGTTATAGATTGCCTCCGATCGAAGCATAAACTCGTTAAGTTCACATTTACCTTGCGCCCGATCACCTTCAACATCGATGACAAAATTGCTCATTACATGATGTATTCCCGGTACGGTACGGTGAATCCCATCCATGAACTTTGTCAACGCTGATCGACCTCTAACAACCATCGAAATTTTGGGAATTTCGAATATACCGTCCTCGATAAACAATGCCGCCCAGGATTCAGGATTCCCAGTACCATAGTCAGCTGCAAAAGCGTAGCGTCCGAGTAGGTCCTGAATCATCACCCGATCAGCCGCCTTTTGGATGTAAATCTCGTCTAAAGCCATAATGATTTCTCCCCCTATCTATACATCCTATATGAAAATTCACTTAAACTTTCTTATCTTACCTTCGTAGTTTAGCTGATTCCTATTATAGTTAGCATCTTAATTTTTCTCGAATCTGTCTCCTCTCCTGAAGTATGATAGGGGTAGGATTATATATAGAGTTATTTATTCAAGGCCATCTATAAACCCTTACCAACTTTATTTAGTGTTAGAATCTAAAAGACGACCATCTAAAGAATTCAAGGAAATAAGAAATGTCATCAGAGCAATTTTTCTCTACAGTTGTTGATAACCCCTGGAAAGTAATTTGCTTCACGATAGCAGTCACGGTCGGCGTCAGTTATTTTTTACAATTTGTTTCCCCATCAATTTCATATAAAGACTTATTTGGAGAAAATAATTCGCGACTTATACAATACGAGCGCCTTCAGTCTGAATACTCGAATGACGAGAGTATATTATTCATAGTAGAAGCTAAAAACGGAAACGCTTTCACCTCCGAATTACTCAGTGGAATCGAGAAATTGACTAACGATTTATGGGAAACGCCGTACTCGGTACGGATCGATTCCATCAGCAATCATCAACATACTGAAGCGTCGGGGGATGATCTTGAAGTCAAAGATATGTTCAAAGATGCCGAAAAAATGAATTTATCTGAAATAGAACGTCTCAAAAATATTGCTGTGCGAGATCCTCTTACGGTAAATCGAGTAGTCAATGCAGAAGGTGACGCTTTTTCAGTAATAATCAGCTTTGCCCTTCCAGGTACGCTTGGCGAGAAACCTGAAATCATGAACTTTTTGAACGGAATAGCTGAACAGTTTCGTCGCGACTATCCAAAAACTAACGTATATATTGGAGGAATAGTAGCCATGGACGCCGCGATACTAGAACTCTCCACTAAAGAGTCAGTGTCCTTTCTAATCATGAATATTATTTTTGTCGTAGTGTTAATGACTTTTTTTCTGAGAAGAATACGGCCTATTTTATCAAGCATAGTAATTTTTATTATTAGCATCATCGCGGCAATGTCCTTATCAGGTTATATGGGCTGGAAAATAACGCCGTTCACTGCCACAGTCCCTACCGTTGTGCTTATTATAGCGGTTGCTGATTGCATTCATCTAATTACAGCTTTTGTTCAACGACTCAACACAGGGCTGGAAAAAAGAGCGGCATTGTTAGGCGCGCTTTCTACAAATATGCGGCCTATTATAGTTACCAGCCTGACCACCGCCGCAGGTCTCTTGACACTAAATTTAAGTAGTTCGGCCAGCGTATCCGCATTGGGAAACATGTCCGCCATGGGTGTTATTACTGCCTGTATTTTATCCTTAACACTTTTACCGGCTTTATTGTCAGTCGGGAATCACAGTACTGTTAAAAGAGCGCCTTTGATTGCTGATGAAATTTTTGTTGCTTGGGCTAATACTTTATACCGGTTTCGGAAGATAATTCTTACGGCTTTTATTGCACTATCCGCTGTTATGATCTTTGGTGTTTTCCAAAATATATACAATGAGTATTTTCCGCGTGTTCTCGACGAAAGCCACCCTTGGCGTCACGCTAACGATTTCGGGGAGCACGATTTCGGAACCGCCTACAACTTTTCATTTTCGGTAGAGAGCGGAGTCCCGGGTGGAGCTACTGAACCAAAATTCCTTTTGAAAGTTGAGGAAATGACTGATTGGCTACGCAATCTCCCAGAGGTTACCTACGCAAAATCCATAACGGACACCTTGAAAAGCTTAAATCGGAACCTTCACGGAGATCAAGATGATTACTATCGCTTACCACAGTCGCGTGAGCAGGTGGCGCAATACTATTTACTATATGAAACCTCTCTTCCTTACGGACTGGAACTTACTGATCGTGTTAACCTAGAAAAATCTTCTACTAAGATTTTAGTTGCTTTCAAATCTCTCACCTCTGCTGAAGTCTTAGAGCTTGAGACTCGCCTGAATAAATGGATCGTGGAGCATATGCCGGATTATCGAATAACTTGGTCTGGCCCTCACCTCATGGCTTCTCACCTTATCAACGATGACGGTAAAGGTTTAACTTTTGGTGCGTTTTTTGGATTACTAACCATTTCCTTTCTTTTAATAATAGTCTTCGGTTCACCAAAAATAGGCTTACTGAGTATTTTTCCAAACATTTTTCCCGCAGTTTTTGGGATGGGGATATGGGGATTTTTAAACGGGGAGATAGATATTGGAGTAACCATGGCGGCTGGCGTAACTATAGGGATCATAGTGGACGATACCGTACATTTTTTAGTCAAATACACAAAAGCAAGGAACGAATTTGGAAATAGCAATATAGAGGCCGTTAAGTACGCCCTTCAGCAAGTTGGACCTGCTCTAATCTTTACCACAATAGTTCTAGTTACTGGCTTCGTCTCCATCGCCATCCTTACTAATCTTACTTTTAATAGCCATATGGGGTTAATGACAGCCATGGTTTTAACTTTTGCCTTATTAATGACCCTTATATCTTTGCCTGTCCTTTTGATGAACTTTGATAAAACGGACCCCTAGTATTGCGATGGCTCCTAAAACATGGGCGGGGTAGGATTATATATAGAGTTAGGAATCCAAGCTCCCCTCCCCTTGGGAGAATAAAGGGAAGACCTATCGGGAAAAGTATTCAGATACTGGATTTTATTGATCAGCAAACTTTTTAAGAGGGAGAAATTAAATTGTTCGATACGAAAATAGCAATCATACTTTTGGACGAATTAGAGACGTGGCAAAAGCTGAACGTCACAGCCTTCTTAATGAGTGGAATCCTTGGGAAGCATTCAGAACTAATCGGAAAAGAATACCTCGACAAATCTGCTAATAGCTACCTAGCATTGAGTCAACAACCGGCAGTGATTTTAGAAGCTGACACCACTAAAATAAAAAAAATCCATGAGCGCGTCATTAGTCGCTCTATAGCTTCTGCTCTTTATATCCGAGATATGTTCTCAACTTATAACGACGATGATAATAGAAATACTGTCTTAAGATATGATTCAAGTGAATTGCCATTAGTGGGAATTGCTATCAGAGAAGAAAAGAAGCTAGTAGACAAAGTAACTAAAGGCGCCAAACTTCATCCGTAATCATCAATATCTTTTATCAAATAATCTTTATTTAATCGATTAAAGAGTGCTCTTAAGAACAAAACTGTCTCCTCCCCTGAAGTATGAGAGGGATAGGATTATATATAGAGTTAGTAATCCAAGGTTCCCCTCCCCTTCAGGAAATAAAGACTGGAGCTATCGGGAATAGCTCTGAGATCTCCATAGAGGATCCCTGAGAGGACTTCCGTTTCTAATGATTTTTAGGGGTATTCAGTTAAGATTAAACGATCACCATAATCCTCTTTGGGATCTCAGGATCGATTCCTGTGTAAGACACTAAATACTCTTAAGGGAGAGCTAAAATATTCTCTTGCCTATCGTCTAAGCGGGATCTATTTTTCCCAACTCAAGTTGCGATTTTAACTTGTCCAAAACCTATTCCGCAATTGATCCGTGTCTGTTTAGGTTAAGTGATCCAGTGCTTCCCTCGAGAAAAACGGAAATATTCAAGAGGAAACTTTTCGATTTATTTTTATTCCTTAGCGTAAACGTAACACTTAATACGTTACACTTAATACGGTACACTTAAGAAATTATTTGTGCGGAGAAATAAGCATGGCTGAAATCGATCAACCTCTCTCTGAAGCGATACTGGGATTCGACCCTAACGAGCTCAGCCAGCGCTATGCAAAAGAACGAGAAAAGCGTATTCGTCCAGATGCCGAAGCCCAATACCTGCGGATATCAAATGATTCTCCATTCTCCAACAAATACTTAGAGGATGATCCTTACAGCGAAAAACTTGAGCGTGCACCACTGAAGGAACAACGAGAAATTATTTTAGTTGGCGGCGGTTGGGTAGGTTTGCTAACCGCTGCTCGATTGATCGAGGCTGGTGTCCATGATATCCGCATAATCGAAAGTGGTAGTGACTTTGGCGGCACCTGGTATTGGAATCGTTATCCTGGAGCTCAGTGTGATATTGAGTCCTATAGTTATCTGCCGCTTCTGGAGGAAACTGGATACATACCAAAACTTAGATTTTCTTATGCGTCTGAAATATACGAGCATGCGCAACGAATCGGCAAACATTTCGATCTCTACAAAGATGCGATATTTCAAACCTGGGTGACCGAGTTGCGCTGGCTGGAAGACGAGTCGATGTGGCTAGTATCAACTAACCGCGGAGATGAGATGCGTGCTCGTCATATTTGCCTTGGCACCGGACCGGCAAACCGGCCGCGGTTACCCGGAATACCAGGTGTTGAAAAATTCAAAGGACATTCGTTTCACACATGTCGCTGGGACTATAAATACACAGGTGGAAATTCGGAAGGTGGGCTTATAGGTTTAGCTGACAAAACTGTCGGCATTATTGGGACAGGCGCGACAGCAGTACAGTGCATTCCTGCCTTAGGTGAGGGAGCGAAGCAACTTTTTGTTTTTCAACGCACGCCGTCATCAGTAGACACTCGCAATAATAAAGAAACTGATCAGAAATGGGCAAAAAGTCTCAAGCCCGGATGGCAGAAAGAACGACAAAGAAAATTCGGTGAGGCGTTTCTAGGTCGCTCGATTGATCCGGCTTTCATCGACGATGGCTGGACCCGATTGACGCGTAATCTGCTTGATTTGGCCGACAAGGCTAACGGCAAAATAGACGGTCTCATGCAGCTAGCTGATTTTAAAACAATGGAGGAAATTAGAAGTCTTGTCGACGATAACGTTAAAAATCCTGAAGTCGCAGGGAAATTAAAAGCGTACTATAACCAGTTCTGTAAAAGACCGACTTTTAATGACTTTTACCTTGATACCTTTAATCGTTCAAACGTTGAACTTGTCGATGTAAGCTCCACCAAAGGTGTAGAGGCCATAAATGCAACAGGGATCATAGCTAACGGTAAGGAATACAAAGTAGACTGTATAATTTATGCCAGCGGTTTCGAAATTACTTCGAGCTATGAGAGGCGGTTAGGTATTCCAATCTTCGGTGTTGACGGCAAATCAATTTACGAACATTGGCAAGATGGCATGCGCACAATGCATGGACTGATGGTAAACGGCTTCCCGAATTTGTATTTATGCGGTGGCGGGTTTGTGTTTCAGTTAGGGGCTAACTACGCCCATGGCATAGATATACAGGCAAGCCACGTGGCTTACACAATTAGTCAATTACGCAATCGTGGCATCAAATCCGCAAACGTTTCTATTGACGCCGAAGAGCGCTGGATAGCAGATCAACTCCAAGCTAGCGGTGACGGACTCTTTCTCGGAGGATCACCGGACACGTGCACGCCAGGATATTATAATCAGGAAGGTACCGCCAAGCGCTACCGCAATGTTAGGCTGGAGACCTACGGCAAAGGCGTTGGTGCTTACATTAGACTGCTGCGCCAATGGCGCGAAAATGATGACCTGCATGGCCTTGACTTAAATTAGGTTCAGAGACAGATGCTATGGGGAGTGATTTACCGACATTTTGACAGCTATTTTTTCACACAAGCCTTTCTGCCAGTGACACCCTCAAAAGTTGTGATTCACCATTGAAACCTAACCGCAACAGAATTGTGTGCAAATTTGTCAATGTAGGCCTATTTATGGAGAAAAACGGAAATTTATCGAAAATTGTAAGGCAACCCACAATGCAGGACTCGTAGCCTAAAACGAATAAGTCTATGTGATTATGCGCTCCGTAACTTGCATCTTTGTAAATACTATTATAGGGAACCCACCGATCTGAAGACCCTAGCCCAAACCCTTTGGTCAATTACGTGAGGTTTAGATAAGTAATTACATAGCTGTACCGTTATCCACTATCCAGTTAATCATCGGCTGCATATGGTTTGCTAACGGTTCTACTTTGATAGCCTCTATATTATCCAGATAGACCTTTCGATGACTAATCTTCCAATGCCTATCCGCTAAAACTACGTTACTTTCATACCAACCAGAGGCAAACACATAAACGGATTCCGGTCTACTCAATGTCCCACTCAAAACACACTTGTGCCGTGCATTGGTTTCATCTTGAAACTCCGTAATATGGTTTGTCATAACATGACGAGTACCAGGTAAAAGGCGGATATGCGCTTTCGCAAATACGGTCAGTTGTTCATGTCCCACAAAGCCTACACCTTGCTCAGCTTCACCAGCGACTTCGAACACACCATCTGCAGTGAAACAATCGACCCACCCAGAGGCATCATAATTATCAATAGTATGGGCGTATCGCGCAAATAGCTCCTCAATAGCAAAACGAGCTTGAACTTCCCCGATCTTATCCATCACTCTTTCTCCTTTTTTGTAATTTAGACTTACGTACAGCTTTAACAATCCATGAACCAACCTTTTCCTGATTAAGAAAGAATAAATCTTGAGTCATCATCCGGAAGAGTTCCTTGCTCTTAATCCGCTCTCTTTTAATCTCCAAATCAGAAGTTTGATCCGATCTTGACTGAAAAAAGGTTCTCCTTTAAACACCATAAGGGGAGTCCCGCTATGGCCTGTCTTCTCTTGAGCAGCTTCATTGTTTGAAATTGCAGCATCAATTCGTCCAACATTCGTTTCGGCTCGATCCAATAACGTTTTCCCATTCAGACCAGCAAGATTTATCGCTCTTGACAGATGATCACCCTCATGCCAATTATCGGTAGACCCATCCCAAAGCATTCTAACCACATGGTTTAAAAACTCCATGCCTTTGCCGGCTTGAGTTGCCAACTCTGCTGTCCGCGTCAAACGATGGATGTAGGGTTGTTGATCCGCCACAACACCAGTCGACAACTCTTGAACAATCGGATCGGCACAGGCCTTCTAAAAGGCACCTTTAAATACTGACTCCAACGCTGTGTATCTAAGAGGTTATAGGATCGATAGTGTCTTGACGCCCTAACCTTAAAAAAAATCCGGTTGCCTTATGGCAAGCGGGTAGACGACTCTTACTTTTATTTCTACGTAAAAACGTTCTCTAATTTCAAGCAAACGATCTAGGCCAAGATAGCAGCAAGGACTCCGGATCGACAAGAAAAGATAAAAACTGAACTGATTCATAAATCTTATCGCCCGAACTTACGGTAAGTTGGTTTTGTGCTGTTTCAGCGACCATACAGGATCTGGGTACTTCATAGTGTTTATTTTCCAATAAAAATAATTCTGTTCCATATAAAACAAAAAGCCTTATTCTACTTCTACTTTTGTTAAAGGATAGAGATAGACTATAAGATAATAATCTACCCCCTCCTAATTTATCTTGAAAACTTAATCGCCTAAATTGTATATCGAACCTGTTGCACTCATTGAAGCCAGGTCAAGTGTCCATATGCCGAATATTTTATTACCTTCGGCATCTATACCCATATCCTTAACTAGCCAACTATGGGTATCTTCCCCCTCTTTTTTTATTGTTGTCCAAGCACCTCCAACCGAAAAACTGATCACTTTACCTCCATCCTGAAAAGACAATCCATTGCCGCTTATTGTGCCGTCGTTTACGAATGTGAAAGTAGCCATTACCTCTCCCATGGGGCCGACATCTTTCGAATGTAGATGTACTTCATTTTTATCGCTTGAAACTTTTCCAGGCGATACAGTGGCAGTCCAGTCAGTAATTTTTTCTCCAATCAACTGGCCATCGGAAGACGCTCCACTGCACGCTACTAAAAGTAACACCAATAAAACTGGTGAATAAAACCATGTTCTTTTTGCTTTCATCGAAAAACCTCCTTTATATACTTCGAATTTAGGGAATATTATGTTTCAGAATTGAATCATGAACCAGTGATACTCTTCTATTGTTAGCTAGTTTTGCTGAAAACAGCCAATTGGAATATGCTATTCCCGCTATTTAAAAATTGAATAACGTTAAAAAAAAAATCATTTGCCGTTTTAAGCTGGTAAATAATATTATCCAGTTACGCTTATAAAGATAGATTATAAAACTTCTTATGAATGAAATTTTTAAAAGGATTTGGAAACCGACAGGAGCTTATATCGTTGGTTCTCTAGGCTTCATACAATTAGCCAGCGTAATTTTGGAAAACATTTCATCTGAGAAAGTTTTCGGAAGCAGTTCTGAGGCCGTGATGCAGGCCACCTTTATTTGCGCGTTGATTGGATTACCGATTGTGACAACTGCCGCCTTTTTATTTTCCTATAAAAAACATGAGGTGAAAGGCGATTTCGAAAAAGAAAAAAATCCTAAGTCTAGTGCATATAAACCGAGGATAGCCGTATTTCCGTTCACAAACTTGAATAGGGACCGCGATAGTGGTTTTTTAGTTGACGGTATAGTCGAGGACGTTATTACCGAATTCTCCATGGTGAGAGAAATAGAAATAATTTCTCGCCAAACTTGTTTTAATCTAAAGGATAACAATATTTCCTCTAGGGAATATAAGAACGTTTTTGATTTAGATTACATCGTATCTGGCAGCATTAGAGCAGTCGAGAGTAGAATAAGAATTTCAGTCGAGTTAGCCGAGACTGAAAGTGGAAACGTAGTTTGGAGTAATAAATATGACAGAAAAAAGCAAGACATTTTTGATATTCAAGACGAAATTGTAAGGAAAATTACGATAGCGTTAATCGGAGAGATAGAAATTTCAAGCCTCAAAAGAGCACACCGAAAACCCACTGAAAACATGACATCTTATGAGTTTCTCCTGAAAGGTAAAAATAATCATCATAAATTTACTCAAGAAGCAAATGCTGAAGCCAGAAGAAATCTAGATGCTGCAATAAGTGCTGACCGAAACAACGCTCAAGCTTATGCTTGGAAAGCATGCGTCATTGGTCAAGCCTTAGGGAGAGGTTATTTAGAGATGTCCGATGAAGTTGCGAATGAGGTTCAACACCTGCTCGATACTGCCCTAGAAGTGGATCAAAATGATTTTGAATGTCACAGAATACTTTCTGAAGTGAATCTCTCTATGCATGATTTTGCGCTGGCTTTAGAGAGCGGAAAAAAAGCCTTCAATCTGAACCCAAATGATCCCAGAGTGATATCAGTTTATGGTGAAATATTACTCAGGATCGGAGAATTTGAAGAAGGAATAAAAATGTTAGAAAAGGCATATCAGCTCGAACCAATTCCAGCGGGACAAAACTCGAGCGACAGAAGACTTAGTGCACTATTTTTCGGCTATTCTCTAATACAAGATTTCGAAAAATGTCAGTCGCTAATAGGAAAAATAGTAAGCTTAGACAATAGGACCTGGCTACTAAACGTGAATCTCCACAAGAACTTGAAGAAAGAATATGAGAGTTTAGATTGGTACAAGAAATACATAACTCAATTTTCATCACTTGATTGGCCCGTTGAAATCGATAGGTACCACCTCAACAACCCTAAACTTGAAAAAGACCTAATAATTCTTATTGAAGACATCCTACGCTAGTATATTAAAGTTTTTCTAACCCTAACTATAAAAGATTTTTTAGCTTTAGGTCAGTGTGGCCAGGTTTCATCATAATCCTCTTTAATTTGTGATAGAGTATCTCTTAGACTTGCAGGGTTGGATAAGAAAAATAAACCGGATATGGTCTACTCTCGTTAAGGAAACTTTGCATGCCGTTCCCGCGAGTAGCGACTCTATTCGTTAATCAAAACTTTTTTTCACTCGTCATACAGAAGCTGTACCGCTCCTTACTGGCTGGATGAAAACACCAAAATATCAGAAGCAGGCGACTAATGAAGGGAGCGTAGAGTGAGTTTTTTTAAAAAATCATTGATAGTACATGAACAGTTACATGGAAAAATTTCAATCAACAGTAAAATCCCGATCGGAAGCAGAGATGATCTTTCCGTTGCATACACACCTGGAGTAGCCGCGCCCTGCGAGAAAATAGCGTCTGATCCAGAAAGCGCATATAAGCTAACCATAAAAGGAAATTCAGTTGCAGTGCTCACCGACGGGTCCGCTGTTTTAGGTCTTGGTGACATTGGTCCTCTAGCTGCACTACCTGTTATGGAAGGAAAAGCTCTGCTCTTCAAAGAGTTCGCAAAAATTGATGCTTGGCCCATTTGTATCGACACCAAAAGTACCGAGAAGATAATTGATACTTGCAGACTACTATCGCCGAGTTTCGGTGGAATTAATCTAGAGGACATATCTGCTCCCAGATGTTTCGAAATCGAAACAGCTCTCCAAGATTTAGGGATACCAGTGTTTCATGATGATCAACATGGAACCGCCATTGTCTTGATGGCGGCGCTCATAAACGCCGCAAAGGTTGTTGAGAAAGATTTAACTTCCCTACGCATAGTAATTAATGGTGCTGGCGCAGCTGGAATAGCTATCGCCAAGTTCGTAAGCAGAACTGGCTTTGAATCGTATTCCGACCAGGCAGTCCAAGACGTCATTGTTTGCGACTCCAAAGGAATTATCTCCAAAAATAGGAGTGATTTGAACCCGGCAAAGAAGAAACTACTTAGCTATAGTAATAAGGAGGACAGGAAGGGCAGCCTTTCTGATGCTCTTGTAGATGCTGACGTATTTATAGGAGTTTCAAAAGGAAACGTTGTGGCCCCAGAGGATATACGAAGAATGGCAAAAGATCCGATTATCTTTGCCATGGCAAACCCAACCCCTGAAATAATGCCAGAAGATGCCTTAAACGCGGGTGCCAAAGTAATAGGAACAGGTCGCAGTGACTTCCCAAATCAAGTCAACAACGTTTTAGTGTTTCCCGGGATCTTCCGGGGAGCATTAGATGGAAGAGCCAAAACCATCAATAACAGAATGAAAATTGCGGCATCCGAAGCACTGGCCGCTTGTGTCGATACTCCTACTCCAGATAAAATTCTCCCTCACCCCCTGGATCGCACCGTTGCACCAGCCATAGCAAAAATGGTTCGGGCTGCAAGCAGGTACTAAAGCTTCACGAAAAGCTAGATAATATAACCTATCTTAGCCGCCCAAAACCTTTTGCCCTTCGAGAAATGCTACCCCTAACGCTTCATGCTGTGTAACATGCTATTAATGAAAACATTTCAGCAGAATTACCTGTGACCCTACTTATCACCTTCTTCCTGATTTCAATCGTATTCTCGTTCTTGTGTTCACTTTGGGAGGCAGCCCTACTGTCTGTTACACCTACTTATGCCCAGATCCAAATAAAGGAAGGCAAGCAAATAGGCAAGAAGCTAGCAGGCTTTAAGCAGAATATTGACAAGCCTTTGGCTGCTATTCTGACACTCAATACAATTGCGCATACGGTTGGGGCAATTGGTGTAGGCGTCCAAGCTTCCAGCGTCTGGTCTGGAGCTCATCCCCTCATCACGACTTTAATTGTTCCAGCTATTATGACATTAGCGATTCTACTCTTGTCCGAAATCGTCCCAAAAACCCTTGGTGCTACCTATTGGAAAGAATTAGCGCCTTTCACCGTTAATGCGCTCTCATTAATTATGTTTCTTCTAGCTCCCCTTGTTTGGGCTTGCCAACTATTAACTCGTCTTCTGAAAAAGAATACGGAGGGCAGCATATTTTCTCGATCTGATTTCTTAGCGATGGCGGAAATAGGCGCTAAGGAGGGCGTATTCGAAAAGAACGAGTCTACTATTATCTCTAATCTAATAAAATTCCAGTCGATATGCGTTGAAGACATCATGACACCGAGAACGGTCGTTATAGCCGCCCCCGAAAACGTAGCAATAGACACCTACTTAGAAGGAAATCCAGAGTTACGTGTGTCCCGAATCCCGATTTTTCAAAATGAAAATAGGGATGAAATCACAGGATACGTGTTACGAAGTGATCTCCTGTCAGCTGTCATTAATGGTGAAAGCAAGAAGCTTATAGGCGCTTTCAGACGGAATATTATGATTGTGGAAGAAGCTTTCCCTTTACCAGAGTTGTTAGATCGCCTTCTCACTAGAAGGGAACATATTGCGGTAGTAGTAGACGAATTCGGCGGCCTCTCTGGCATTGTCACTACGGAAGATGCAATCGAAACACTATTAGGGTTGGAGATCGTAGATGAATCTGATGATGAGATTGATCTCCGGAAGCGTGCCAGAGCCGAGTGGGGAAGACGTGCCAAAGCTCGTGGGTTAGTAGAAGAGACCTACTCCCCTCCTGGCATCTCTGAATCCAGCATTGATCGATGAGTTTCTCTACACTTCCCTTAGGGAATTTTAGAAAATTACCTTCCAGAAAGTATTCTTCAGATGATCAGATAACCATTGTGTAAATGTTGAGAAGCTTTCTTAATCTCGAAAAGGTTCTATGGTTTGAATTCTATTGCAATTTTTGTTGATGTTCAGAACATCTATTACACGACTCGACAAGCCTTTGGGCGATTTTTCGATTACTCAAAACTCTGGAGCATAGTGCAAAACCAAGGTAAAATATCGATAGCCAGAGCATATGCTATTAAGCGCGATCGTGAAGATCAAATTAAATTTCAAAATCGCCTTAGAAAAATCGGCTTTGATGTGAAACTAAAACCTTACATTCATAGACAAGATGGGAGTTCAAAAGGTGACTGGGATGTTGGGATAACTATTGATATTTTGGAGTGCGCCCCTAGTGTCAACAAAATCATATTACTCTCTGGTGATGGCGATTTCTCATTGCTTTTACATAAGGTAAAAGAAAATACCGGAGTTCAAACAGAGGTCTATGGAGTTGCTGCTTTAACCGCTGATTCACTTATTAAAGCTGCAAATAGCTATCATCCGATCGACGAGAATCTACTTCTTTAATAAAAATTGCTAATTTTAAATAAAAGCAAAAATTTCAGGAGAATTTAAAGATGAATACCTATAAACTTAGATATTGGAACATCCCAGGAAGAGGCGAGAGCATCAGAATTATGCTGACATTGGGTAGTTTAGATTTTGAAAATGATTTTACCCCTCTGCCCTTTACTATAAAAAACCCTGAAAACACATCCCCTCCACCATTCGATGATGGCTCTTGGGCAAAGCAAAAGCCACAAACTCCGTGGGGGACGTTACCTACTCTGACCCTGCCTGATGGAACGATAGTTGGCCAACAAAGAGCTATCATTAGATATTTAGGCAAAATAACTCAATATGAGGGCCGGCCTCTCTATCCGGAAGATCCGATTCAAGCACTCACCACGGATGGTTTAATGGATATGCTAGAGGATATTTGGCCGATCCTAATTGGATTGAATGGTACTGAGTCATTCGATACTGCACCCCTCTTGACTACGATGTTTGGTAAGCCTCATTTGATTGATTTTCTCGAGAAAAAGATGGAGCCTCAAAAAGGAGAGCTCGCCCTCATGTTTGACCACATCGAAAAAGCTTACTCCACGGGACCTTATCTGCTTAAAGACCAACCGAGCTGTGCAGATATACTTTTATTTGCAGCAATAGCCTGGTGGGGTGCTGCCATGTTTCCTTCAATGGAGATGATACTGGAGTCACGTCCTAATATTAAACGTGCGATAGAGACGGTAGGAGGATGGAAAAAAATTAAAGATTATTACAGTGCATTGAAATCCACACGAAAAAGCCTGCCAACAGTGGGAGTTACTAAATATCAAGATTTTTATAAAAACTTTCACTCATTATCGATGAACTGAACCCCGAGGACATGAAAAAAGACTCGGTAGGTCGGCTATACAAAATTTTAAAAGATCTAAGTGATATTTACAGTTTACTTTTGCAATATCAAAATGAGGAAGTGCTTTAAGTTAACTAAGGAAAATAAATGTCATCGACTAAAACTTTAGAAATTCAACATGCTTTATCCGCATATTGTCATTACGTCGACAACGGTTTGGTATCAGCCATTGCAGATTTATTCGCAGAGGATGCTGTTTTAATGCCTTATTATGACGTAAGAGGCAAACAAGAAATACATCGATGGTATCAGTTCTATCTTGACAAGATGAAAGCGAGCGTGAAAAACCTCCGACACTCCATCAGTACAGCTTTAGTTGAGGAGGAGGGTACCGCTGTAACCTCCCACTGCCATCTCACAGCAATATTTACCATTAGAGACAATAACAAAACGTATCAAGCACAAGGCTCTTATATAGATAAGTTTATTAATCACGACTCAATTTGGCTTTTTCAAACTCGCCGAATTGAAATTAACCACATAAATTGCTTAGGAGATGCCATCGGTCACATGCGGCCAATCGGGTATGAAGCCGATACCCACTAGAGGACTTTGATTAAAAGTTATTGCAAAGACTATAGATTTATCTAATGCCACCATGGAGCCGTCGCCTTACAATTCAAACCTACAGACTATGGGACAGAGACGCCAATTTGATTCAAAATACCAGCAGTCCAAATCAAGGGTATACCTATGATGGCAGTGTAATCTTCACAATCTATACTCTCAAAAAGACTTATTCCTAACGCATCGAGCTTGTAAGAGCCACAACTATTCAACGGTTTATCAATCTCGACATATCTATGTATCTGCTCATCGCTCAAATCCCGCATTTTCATAATCGCAGTAACAGAGTGAATGTACTCTTCCTCCTTTGCAATGATCACTAGGGATGTAAAAAGGCTATGTTCTTGGCCCGCTAACATCCTTAGCTGCTCGAAACTTTTCTCCATTGTAATAGGTTTACTTAATAACTTTTGATTAAAACTAGCAACAGTATCTCCTCCAATTACAATCGCCTCAGGGTACAACAAGCTTACATTTCTTGCCTTGAGCAGTGCTAACTTTCTTGATATCTGGAGATGATCAGTTTCTGTATTTTTTATAGAGTCCTCGTCCACTTCTGGGGGGATAACACTAAATTCGAAGTTTAGTCTATCCAATTCCTTTCTTCTGGAGGATGAAGAACTTGCCAGAATTATCTCTTGCATTTTAATTTACCAAATTATGAACCGAGGATTATCACATGTAGAAAAATTCCCTCCTTACCGTCAGTGCAAGGAGTGAAAACACATAGAACGCATTTATCAAACAAATTTTTATTTTAATTAGCCATGAGCCCCATAATACAAGGAAACGAGCTGAGTAATCTGATCAATCACCTTTTGATTATCCTCTAGAGGTTTTAGGACCTCTTTATCAATCGCAGACAGATTGCCTCTAACATCACCACTGTAGGTTTCCCTCTCCCTCGGCTCACCAGAAAAATTTTTCTCAAAGTTCTGGCTAAATGCCTCCCTAATGATATCGGAGGCAGCTTTAAAATCTAAAGAAAGACCAAGAGTAATAATATCATCATTACTCTGATGATATGTCTCCCCAAGACGAGGAGTCTTGCACACAATCATTAGACTATTTAAAATCAGTGCTATTCTGATAGCGTGTAATAGATCTAATTCACCCCTCTGCTCACCGGTCGTACGAACGCCTTTTCTCTTAATTTTTTGAACCAACCCATAAAGGTCGACTAGATCATCCCTAAATTTCCAAACTGTCTGCTGAATATCTCTGAATCGAGGGAATCGCCGGAGGTGAGAAAACAAAATCCTAAGCGCTCGCTGGTTATTGGGAAATCTTCCGTGGTAAGCGCGATTTACCCAAAACCCTGGATCGACTATCTGACAGTAGGCTAGGGTCGTGTTTAAAGAACCCAATTTTTTAGCCTTTAACGCATGCTCAGTACATTGGCGTAGTCTCGGCGAATTCTCATAAACATCCGCAAATTCCTCCAAATCCACCGTAGCCGCATGACCTAATCCAGATATCACATTCGCTAAAAATCCGAGTTGTTGAAGGATAGCGTTATGTGTTATCGCTCGGATTCGCGATGGTCCGCGACGTTCTCCTCCTGAGCGAACTATCCTTTTCACAGGTCTAGAGCCTGTTTTTGGCAACAGGTTACTACCGAATAGATCGATTAGTTGGTCATAATTAGGATCATGGAGTAGCCTCTCATGCCAGTCTTTAAGAGCAGTAAACAGATCAAGGGAAAATTCTGTCTTTTCATAAAAGAGGTCGTCCTGGGTATAACTATCAGAGCTATTCAATTCAACCTTAAAAATCGCTCGTAAAGATGCTGTAGCTAAATTTTGCGTCCCAAAAAGGCGATATCCATCTCCCCCTTGAAAGCTTGACTGGTGTTGTAAATGTATTTTTGACGCAGCTGCTTGATGCCTCACAAAAGGCGTCATTATAAAATGCTGCCTGGACTGCATTGTAGATTGTGAGCCCCCTCTCCCAAGCGACTCCCCATGAGTGTTGAAAATTTGCAAATCTATGCCCGAATCACATTTTCTTTGTAAGCTTTTCAGAATTTTCAACTGTAATCTTTCTATCGCCATATTAGCAGCCAGTTGACCCATAAACCGTCCTGCGTCTGAAAAGCCCATCTGAACTGAAAGTCTGCTTCGCTTTTTGAGATAGGATAAAAAAGTCGGCTGTTCAAGTAACTGCTCAATCAGCTTATTACCGTGTTCTAAACCATAGCTAGTTTCGAATAGAGGCGAAATATCCAGAGCGTCAGACACACCAAACTTATGGGAAAGATATAAAGCAGACATGATAGTGAGAGGCTTCTCACATTCTGCAATAAGCAATTTTATTTTCTGATCTTCATCAATATACTTAATGAATTGCCTAGCCAACATAAGCTGCCTTCGGGCAACAGCAGACTCACGCTCAACATTTACGAAATTAATTTCCCAGGATGATTCTGACTCGATCCTATTGGCTAATTTGTCTATCAGTAAGCGCGGGGAGTTCTCGCCGTCCGATACACTAACCATTTTTCCATCCACCGGCCTCATCGCATTTCTGATTTGGTCCGCGTTCACACGGAGATGAATTTCCCCAACACCGAAACCATGTTCCTGTATATCTGCTGCGATAACCATTAATTTAATGGCACCTTCATTATCAACCAGTTGCCTAGCTATTTCATGAATTTCAGTAGCTAGCCGCTTACTTGATAAGAGACGCCCTTTAGTATCAGTAAGTCTATTAACAACACCGATGAAATCTTCTTCACCCTCTCCAAGCATCATGAATCTATCAAGATCGGACTTGGTAGCTAATTTTTCTTTATCAATCTCAGCGACAATCTCGAATAGCTCTGCTAAATGCATTTTAGACAGCCCGAGAGAATAACGCTCAAGCGCATACAGTTTTTCCTTGAGTCTCAAACTCAAACTATCACGCCAAGTTATATCCGTCCGTCCATCAAGATCATATCCAACCCAGGTTCCCACCCCTAACATAGCGGGCAATTCATCTTGCCAGCTAGCCGGATGGGTTTTTTTCCTTTGCCGAATTATTTCTTCATTTATTTCATCTACTGCGTTCCTTGCGTACTCTATACACTCCATCACTTCGGAGTGCTCATCAACCAGCGTTATCTTTTCTCTTGGAAAGAATGATTTGTCGGGAACAGCATCCAGCCCCTTATCCGCGCATTCAGAAAGAGTTTTGCTAGCTTTACTCCGGAGGGCAAAAACCGGATGGGCTGTAAACATGGCCCTGTATATCGGCTTGGTAATATCTACTTTAGAAAGTTCAGGGATAGATTTATCTTTCTCAGAGTTGTCAACCTGAGTCTGCATCCTCAACTTTTTTACAGTCTTTTGCCATATCTGAGCTGAGAGGAGATTAATTACATTTTGTAGATCATCAGCATTGATCTTTCCCTTGTAAATTTCTTCCTCAATGTGCTCTGCTAAAGCAGAGACGGGATTCACGTCTGAAATATGAAGGCCTTGCTCTCTAAAATCATAGAGCTTTTTTAACCAGCTTTCTCTAAGTTTACTAGATTCCATTAGATTTATAGGGGTAGCTAAATAAAACTCTGTAGCATCATCATTTCTGTAGCATCATCATTATAATAAGATCTCCATTACCAATTAGAAAAAAAGCGATGGCTTTGCTAGAAATCTTTATGTAATCCATTAAGAGGTTAGCATTGTTTGGTATTTTATCCTAACCTGCCCGCTTATTCTCGTACCAAAAAGTTTGTTTCAGACCGTAATTAACTTTAATGAAAATCACATCTTAGATACAACCGCAAACAGAAAATAAAAGGTCAAAAACATTGTAAATAGAACCTAATTTCTAGTATCTTTCACATATCTTCTTTTAAGATCA
>CACDEI010000020.1 GCA_902551695.1 uncultured Pseudomonadota bacterium | reverse complement strand
AAGTTATGATTTAGATAAACGAGTATCCACACTAGAGAACGGCAGATTTTGGAATAAAAACGGTATGGGCCGAGGAAATGCGAAAAAAATTATCAATAACCGTATTACTCAAAAGACTGATTTAGAGAAAATAGAATATAGCACCTGCCCTTTCGACGACGAATTCTGGCGGTTATCCGCAGCCGCATTAAATTTGAATCACGTAACAGATAGAGGTACTGCAAAACAAGCAGTACTTTATGTAAAGGACACTCCCGTCTTTTACTTCCCGCTCATCAGTTTTCCAATAAGCGATGAAAGAAAGTCCGGGTTTCTATCCCCTGCCATCGGTAATTCCACTGAATCTGGCTTCGTAGGCCAAATGCCCTATTATTGGAATATTGCAGCTGATAAGGATGCAACTGTAACTCCACGCGTAATGTCGAAGAGAGGAATCTTATTCGACACAGAATTTCGATACTTGGATCAATATTATGAGGGAGAAACTAATTTCCAAATTCTTCCCGGAGATGACTTAAAAGATGGTGACACCCGCTCTTACTTGAGCATCGATCATCAGCATTGGTTTCAAGGAGGAAAATACTATCTTAAAGTAGATTACCACAGTGTATCGGATGATCAGTTTTTTACTGACCTAGGAAGTGGAACTGCAAACAGGCGACGCTTCATGGAACAGTTTGTAGATTTCAGATATCTGGGAGGACGGCAAAGTCTATACGTAAATTTACGCAACTATCAGTCTGTCGACGACACTCTGCCCTCCCAATTTGGACCTTACAAACAACTACCTCATATCTCCTATTATCTGAATGGACCAAGTCTCGGGAACTATCATGAGAATGGAAGGATCGACCTAAGTTTAGTAGGGAATTTTGTTAATTATGAAAGAGGTAACAGCCTGACAGGGAATATAGTTAGCTTAAGACCAAACGTGTCCTACAGTTATCTTAAACCCTTCCTAAACGTTAGGACAAAGTTTGAAATTCAACACAACCAATATTGGCTTGACGACCCAAATAGAACCTTTGACGACAGCGAATCATACACAATCCCGAAAATCAGCATTGATGCAAAGCTTTTTAGCGAGAGAAATCTTCTATTTGGCGATACCAATTATCTACAAACCTTAGAGCCTCGCCTTTTCTATCTGTTGGTTCCAAACATGGATTTCGATCATATCCCGAACTTTGGAACCGGCCTTTATGATAATTCAAATTTCGGAACCATTTTCCTTGAGAATCGGTTTGGAGGTTATGCGCGTGTGGGTGATGCAAACCAAGTAACCGCAGCAATAACAAGCAGAATCATTGACAAACTTAATGGAAGAGAGAAAGTTCGTTTTAGTATTGGACAGATTTATTATTTCCGAGATAGAAAAGTCACACTTCCTGGAGGCCTGATTGATAGGGAAGACACATCAGAGCTCTTAGTGGAGACCGTAGCGAGCCCGACCAACGCATTCAGTCTACGAGGTAATCTAAAATGGGATCCAGATAAGGGTAGAGCTTCCAAGTCTGGAATTTCCTTAAGATACCAACCGAATATGGACACAGTTTTTAATCTAAGATATCGTCACAGAAAAGCAAGGTCGATATTTCAACAAGATATCAGCCAGACAGATCTATCCGCGCGCATTCCAATACGTAATAATCTTGCTCTAATTGGTCGGTGGAATTACTCCCTCGAAGAGAATGAATCGGTGGAAACTTTCGGAGGAATCGAATTTGAGAGCTGCTGTTGGGGGGCTAAATTAGTCGCCAGAAGGTTCCTCAAAGACTCGGAAGGAACCCACGATAATTCTATTTTCATGCAAATCCACTTCCGTGGGCTGGGAGGCTTCGGCCGCGGAGGATCTGAATCTTTCATAAGCTCCGGGATTTCCGGTTACACTGATCCTTTTGAATAATAAATTCACTAGGCGGACAAGGGAAATCCTTTTATAATCTCGTTTACTTTTCTATTGATAGACTATTTGAAACGACCATGGAAAAACCTTCTAAGAAACGAAATATTCTAAAGTATTATTTACTGACTTTAGCTTTTTTCTCTAGCATGACTATATACCCCATCATTACCAATGCCGAGCTAGATAAAATTTTAGCCGTGGTTGAAGAAGATGTAATTTTAGAAAGTGAACTAACAGATCAGATGAGCAGAGTCCGCAACCAAATTAGGTCACAAGGAACCAGGATGCCTCCAGCAGCCGTGTTGGAACGGCAAGTACTGGAAAGATTGGTGTTTGAAAAAATACAGTTAGCAGTTGCGGTAGAATCTGGTGTTGAAGTCTCCGACAAATCTCTCGCCAGAGCTTTGGCAGATATTGCCCGAAAAAACAATCTTTCTAAGGATGAATTTATAAAAACAATCACAGATGAGGGTTATGATTTAGACTATTTTCGTAATCAAATACGACAGGAAATACTAATAGCTAAATTAAGAAAAAACGAAATTGATAAAAGAATTCGAGTCGCACCGAGTGAAATCGACCATTACCTCCGAAACGACTCTAGCACAGGAGATTCGCAAGAAGAGTTTAGGCTTAGCCACATTTTAGTGTCGATACCTTTCAATGCCTCTAATAGCGAACTTAAGACCGCAAGAGAAAAGATCGAAACTGCCAGGAAGTCTATTTTAGGCGGGGACGATTTCTCAGCAGTAGCTATAAGCGTTTCTGACAGTACCAACGCTTTAGAGGGAGGCGATCTAGGGTGGAGAAAGGGCACGGAAATTCCATCTATCTTTGCTGACTCTCTCAGCTCAATGGAAAAGGGCGAGTTAAGTAACATAATAACGAACTCAAGCGGCTTTCATTTGATAAAATTGACAGACCAACGAAGCGGAAAAAAAATAATGGTTGAACAGTTCAAGACGAGACATATTTTAATATCCGAAAGCGCCCTGCTTAGCAAGGCCGGAGCTTCTAGACGAATTAGTCAAATTAGACTCAGGCTAGAATCGGGCGCAGATTTTGCTGAATTAGCCAGGACCAACTCAGATGACAGGACTTCTGCTTTGGAAGGAGGAGATTTGGGTTGGGTTCAACGAGGCAAAATGGTGCCAGAATTTGAGGAGGTAATGCTAGCCGCTGAAATCGGGGAAATAAGTGCTCCTTTCGAGTCTGAATTTGGATTTCATATTCTGCAGGTTTTAGATCAGCGGATGCACGACGATACTGAAACAATTAGGAGACAGAAAGCTAGAGAAGCTATCCGGAGACAAAAAATAGAGGAGAGAAGAGAGTCTTGGCTTCGTCGACTAAGAGATGAGGCTTACGTTGAGTACCGTGTTACGCTCTAATAAACAAGCTAATCGAATCGCCATCAGCCTAGGCGATCCGGCTGGAATCGGACCGGATATCGCTATCAAATCATGTTTGGAAAAATCTAACGATTGTAGGGTTTATTTTACTGATCCCGGACTCATAGAGGAAAGAAGCGCTGAACTTGGAATTCCCATTAGGATTTCAGAGATAACCGATTTTGATCAGGCTAGCTCCCTTCGACCTAGTACGATGCAAATATATCCGATCGTCAACCCTAACCTAGTCACAACAGGTAAAAGCGATCCAAATAATACAGAACACATTTTAGAATGTTTAAATAGCGCATTGTGGCACACAACAACAGGAATCGCAGATGCCCTAGTTACAGGTCCGATTAACAAAGCTGTCATTAACGATGGAGGGGTAGATTTTACTGGTCACACAGAATATCTAGCAGAAGCATTGGGAGTAAAAACCCCTGTGATGATGCTAGCCTCGGAAAAAATGAGAGTAGTTCTCGCCACTACCCACTTGCCTCTAAATAGGGTCACTCCATCAATCACCAAACAAAAAATATACGAAATCACGGATACCGTAAATCGAAGTCTGATAGACCTATTCAAGGTACCTATTCCAAAAATTTGCATTTGCGGACTTAATCCTCATGCCGGTGAGGATGGACATTTAGGAACTACTGACAAAGACGTGATTTACCCTGCTGTTCTGGAATTAATAAAATCCGGTGTTAATGTAAGTGGCCCTATTCCAGCGGATACTGCATTCTCAAACTCAGAAAGAGTGAAGTATGATGTCATTGTCGCGATGTATCATGACCAAGGTTTGGCGCCACTTAAAGCAGTGAGCTTCGGAAAGGCTGTCAATATAACCCTTGGACTACCAATCATCAGAACTTCTGTTGATCATGGTACTGCTTACCACCTCGCCGGCACTGGTGATGCAAACCATGCCAGCTTTCTAGAAGCGATTAAAATTGCAACCGTTCTGGCCACCAAGGCCAACGAAGGCTAACAACCGAATGACCACGAGTTCAATCCGGCCAAAAAAAAAATTCGGACAAAATTTCTTGCGTGACCAAAATGTAATACGTTCTATTCTTGCGTTGGTTAAACCGTGCCAGGAAGACAATGTCCTGGAAATAGGCCCTGGCACTGGAGTACTCACTAAGGGGCTAATTCAAAGTGGCGCTGTAATTAACGCAGTAGAAATTGATAGCAATTTATGTCGTCTACTCTCTGAGAAATTTCAAAATAATACAAACTTCATTCTTCATCAGTGTGACATTCTCCAGTTTGACTTGAAAGAGTTAAAAAAAGCCTCGAAGCCTTGGAAGGTGGTTGGGAATCTCCCTTACAATATTGCAACCAAAATTCTAATAGATTTATTGAGTCACCCCTCGCTATTTACAAAAATGGTCGTAATGACCCAACTCGAAGTTGCAGAAAAGATTGTAGCGGCACCCCATACCAGCAACTATGGGAGACTCAGCATAGCACTGCAAAGAAAAGCTCGAGTAAATATTAAGCTCAAGCTAGGGAAGGAATGTTTTTTTCCCGAACCGAAGGTAAACTCTGCTGTACTAGAAATAAGGCCTAAAGAAAAAAAGATAAGAAACGATTTTGAGATTAAATTTAGTGATTTAACGCGGTCAGCATTTAACAATCGAAGGAAAGCTATATCAAATTCCTTGAAGGATTTTTTCTCATCGGATGAACTTTTGTCTCTTGGATTAAACCCAAAAGACAGAGCTCAAAATTTATCTATCGAAACATATGAAAAACTAACGAACTTCTTGATGCTAAGAGAGAGGAAAGAATTTGGCCGATGAAAACTTTTAGACCTGAGGAACCAAGTATTCTGAAGAGAACCATCAGTTTTTTTTTAAGAGTGGCCGAATTAATTAACTGTATCGTTAACACGATCATCAAAAGCACAGAACCCCTTACCTGTGGATTGCTAATTCTACTAGTTTCTATAACTTTTAGTGATGTTATTATGCGATATGTCTTTAATTCTGGATCTGTAGGACTACAGGAATTGGAGTGGCACTTATTCTCGGCAATCTTCCTGCTAGGGGGAGCAATGACTTTGCGAGAAGACAAACATGTAAGGGTAGATTTAATCTATCGCAGCAAGTTGCTGAAAAAGAGACATAGAGCTTTCGTTGATATCTGCGGTATACTTTTCTTCCTACTTCCTTTCTGCACAGTAGTAATCATTACTTCCGCTCCCTTCGTTTATGATGCCTACTACCATGATGAGATATCACCTGACGCAGGTGGCCTTCCTCACCGGTGGGTTATAAAACTAACCCTTCCTTTAGGGTTTCTTTTGATAGTCCTTCAGGGTTTTATAAGCCTGAAGCAGAATTTACTAACAATAATTAAAAACTCATGAGTGGATTTTTAGCGCTAGCCATGTTCGGCACGCTAGTGGCTACCCTGTTACTAGGTTTCCCTGTTGCCTTTACGTTGGGAGCTATTGCGATTTTCTTCGGAATACCAACACTTGGACTAGATATTTTCTCCTTACTACCGATGAGAATCTACGGAATAATG
Organism: uncultured Pseudomonadota bacterium; assembly: GCA_902551695.1. Taxonomy (GTDB): domain Bacteria; phylum Pseudomonadota; class Gammaproteobacteria; genus TMED69. The sequence goes on along the minus strand of CACDEI010000020.1, from coordinate 17,286 downwards.
ACCAATTTCACTCTTCTAGCTGTCCCCCTTTTTATTTTCATGGGTGTGATCCTAGAGCGGTCTGGTCTAGCGGAAAGACTTCTCCGTGACCTATCAGATTTATTTGGCAGCTTGCGGGGTGGCCTAACAGTTTCAGCAGTCCTCGTCGGCGCCATATTGGGGGCGACCACTGGAGTAGTAGGGGCTACTGTTGTCACTTTGGGTGTAATAGCATTACCAGCAATGATTAAGCAAAAATACCCAACCGGAATCGCCGCAGGAACGATTGCTACTGCAGGCACACTTGGCCAAATAATACCTCCTAGTATAGTGCTGATTTTATTAGCAGACATTATGGGGGTGGCAGTAGGAAAACTTTTCGTCGGTGCTATTATCCCGAGCGCTATTCTAATAATCCTTTACATAGGGTATCTAGTTTTTCATGGACTGAAAAATCCAGACTCCTTCCCCAAGCCCAAAACGGTCTCTTCAGTGGATTGGAAGTCAGTATTGATCTCTATTTCACCCCCTCTTCTCCTAATTATTATTGTGCTTGGCTCTATAATTATAGGTATTGCATCTCCGACAGAATCGGCGGCCCTGGGTTGCGTTGGTGCCTTACTTCTATCACTAGCCTCCGGTGAATTTAGCTTTAATTCTCTGAGAGAGTCTGCAGCCTACACCGTGAAATTAACCTCTATGGTATTCATAATTTTAGTTGGAGCAACCGCATTCTCACTGGTTTTTAAAGGTTTAGGGGGAGATCTTATTATTCGTGACAGTCTTTTATCACTAGAGTCTGGGCAACTGGTATTCATAGTGATGAGCATGCTGTTGATTTTTCTAATGGGATTCTTTCTCGATTTCATAGAAATCTCTTTCATCGTTATTCCCATTTTAGTACCGATTTGTCACCTGCTGAACATTGATCCCTTATGGTTCGGATTAATGGTGGCTATTAATCTGCAGACTTCTTTTCTAACCCCACCCTTCGGGTTTTCTATTTTCTACTTAAAGGCTGTTTCCCCAAAAGAAATTGAAACTACTGAAATCTACAAGGGAGTGCTACCTTTTATTGGAATACAATTAGTGGTTCTGCTGCTGCTTGCTCTCTTCCCACAATTAGTAACTTGGCTTCCAAAGCAAGCTTTTTAAAAACTAATCAGGTATGTTTTTTCTTTTCAGCATCTCTATAACTGGTGCGGTATCAGGGAAAATCCCATGCCATAAATAAAAAGCCTCAGCCGCTTGCTCAACTAGCATACCGAGACCATTAAAAACTGATGTGGCACCGACTCGAAAGGCCCATTTTTCGAATGAAGTGAGGTCGTGGCCATATGATAAATCATAACAAACGGTACCCTTATGAATAGAGCTCTCCTTAATATTTGGTTCTTTTCCCGATAAGCTTAAGGAAGTACAGTTTAGAATCAGATCAAATGGTTCCGGAGATTCTTCCCCCCAATCCAGTACCTGGACATTTTTTTTAGGTGCCAAAGCGGAAAGGGATACCGATCTCTCCCTAGTACGATTGGTTACTGTTACCAAACTTGGAAGCTGATCTAAAACAGGCCCCAGAATTCCTCTAGCAGCACCTCCCGCACCTGCTATCAAAACCCTCTTATTACCTAGTGATACTCCAATATTTTTCTCCAAATCCCGAACAAGGCCTATGCCATCGGTATTATCGGAACACACATCCTCGCCGGACATCCAAATCGTGTTTACCGCCCTCGCAAAGGCCGCCCTTCTGGAATGCTTGTCAACTAAATGATAAGCCTCTTCCTTTAGAGGCAGAGTGAAATTAATTCCACTTATACCCTCAGCGACGGACTTAGATAGGAATTGCCTAAGATCATTTTTCGACACCTCCATTTTGAGGTATTCAATAGACATTTTAAACTGAGATGCAAATTCGTTATGAATCATAGGGGACTGGCTATGTTTGATCGGGTCCCCAGCTACATAAAATCTCTTAGGCTTAGCCATTTCAGCTTGATCGCTTTTTCATTACCTTTTTTGGATAAACGCTACTTTATCCGTTGAGGAGACCCCCATTTAGAACGTGAGTTTCAAATCCTCGTTCGCTTAACAAAAAAGCTGCCGCTGAGCTTTTCCTACCGGTGTCACAATACACCACATAGGACAGAGACTTGTCTAGAGAATCCGCCTCCAATCGCAACATAAACAAAGGGATATTGATGCTGCCCGGGAAGCCATTATTATTTGATTCTTCCTCTAATCTAACATCGAGATATTTTGCACCCTCTTCTACAAGCTCTTCAGCCTCCTTTTTAGAAACAGAATTAAGCATCGGCTCTTTAAGTAATTCTTCAAAGTCTTTAGAGGCAAGTCTCATAAGCGACCCTTCTGTTTCCATAATCACTGACGCATTCCGCTCTGCACCAGAAACCAAAGCTTCCTCCCCAAAAGCCATGCCCACACGTAAAGTAGCCAGGGTAATCGAGCCTCCGCTGTTCGAATCCCTCGTGACCTTAGCAGTACCTTTCCTAATAATATAATAAAAGTCACCTTCATCGCCCTGAGTCACTACTCTCTCTCCGGCTGATACTGGAACTTCCTCCATTTTCATAAACATAGCTTGAATGTTTCCAGCTGGCACATTTAAAAAGGCTTTTTCCCTGAGCATAAGAGTCATCCAGTCCTCTTCTTTATCATCGGCAATGTCTTCGATATCACTTACTTCGATACCACTGACCTGGTCCCAGGTAGTTAAGATATCCAACAGGTCGGTATCTATCCTAGTAACCTTACATTCAGTTTCAGCGATGGCAGTGTGCTGCCTCGGTTGGAAATTAGCTAAAGGCTTCCGAGAATTTTCAGTACCAGATCTAACCATTGTCTTGCTTCCAGTAGAATCCAAAAGCTTTACATCTCCCTCCAATAAATAAATAGTCTTTCTGTCCACATCACCCGCTTTGAATAGCTGGGTAGCACTAGCTAACTTTTCCACTTTCGCCTTGCCAGCGAGTTCTTGGAAATTTTCAGGGGTTAATGGATTGGGTAATGAGAGTTCTCTCAAAACTTTTATATCTACCTTATCACTACTCATATTGTTACCTTGATTTTTAGAATAAAAAACGTCCGGCATCCTTCGTTTAATTCCTTTGAGCTTCTCCTGTCAAGGCAAATGGGGACCTATGTCCCCACCTCTATTGACTAGAACAACATCTTAAATAATGTATCCTCGCTCATTATGTTCAGCGATGTCTAAGCCTTTAGTCTCATCTTCCTCGGACGTGCGAAGACCCATCAGTCTATCTACAACTTTAAGGATCACGAAAGACATTACTCCACACCAAATAAGCGTTGCTAAAACGCCGACTATTTGAATCCACACCTGTGCACCCATGGTGACGTCTTCACTATAACCAGATCCGCCAAATTCTGCTGAAACAAAAACACCGGCCAAAATAGTGCCAAGGATTCCACCGACTCCATGCACTGGAAAAACATCGAGGGAATCATCAATTTTCAGAGTTCTTTTAATGATTTGGGTTGCAAAATAGCAAACAAAGCCCGCCGATATTCCAATTATTAGGGCACCGAGAGGCCCAACAAAACCTGAAGCCGGAGTGATAGTGCCAAGACCAGCTACCATTCCTGTTACTATACCTAGAACACTGGGTTTCCCGAACCTGTACCACTCTATCGCCATCCAAGCTAGGGATGCAGCGGCTGCTGAGATGTGGGTAGCGAGCATAGCCATGCCTGCGTCATTATTTGCTGCTAAGGCACTACCGGCATTAAAGCCGAACCACCCAACCCATAACATCGACGCGCCTGTTACTGTCATGGTGAGATTATGTGGAGGCATCGGAGTATCTGGAAATCCTTTGCGGTTACCAAGTACTACGGCAGCAACGATCGCTGCGACTCCTGCATTTATGTGGACAACCGTTCCGCCCGCATAGTCTAATAGCCCCAGCTCTCCCAACCAACCGCCACCCCAAACCCAATGACACACCGGCGAATAAACTAGAATTAACCAAAGGCTACTAAAAACTAGAATCGAAGAAAACTTCATCCTTTCAGCAAAGCCCCCAACTATTAACGCTGGGGTTATTATCGCGAAAGTCATTTGAAACATGACCCAAACAGTCTCTGGAATAGTCCCAGATAAATTTACTCTAGAGGTTTCCCCTAGTAAAAAATGGCCCAGCCCCACGTAGGAGTTCCACTCCCCGCCGTCACCGAACGCTAAGCCATAGCATAAGACCACCCACAAAATAGACATCAAACACGCCAACGCAAAACATTGCATTAATACCGACAATACATTTTTACTACGAACTAAACCACTATAAAAGAGAGCTAGACCAGGCAATGTCATAAAAAGCACTAAAGCCGTTGCTGTCACCATCCATGCAGTATCACCAGTATTAAGAACATCTGCTGTAGCGGCCTCCGATATGAAAAATGTTATTAAAATTAAAACTGTACGTAACATGACCAAAACCTCCCCCAAATAAACAATAAAGACCGTCTAAACTCGATTCTCTTTCCAGAAAATAATATTAACCACATTCACTTAAAGCGCGTCCACGCCTGTCTCACCTGTCCTGATTCGAACCACATCTACGAGCTCACTCACGAAAATTTTTCCATCCCCAATTGAATCGGTATTGGCAGCATTTCTTATCGAATCGACCACTTTACTAACCTGCCCATCATCAACTGCAATTTCAATTTTTGTCTTAGGTATGAAATCAACCTGATATTCAGCACCTCTATATAATTCAGTATGGCCCTTTTGCCTTCCGAATCCTTTAATTTCAGTAACAGTCATTCCTTCTACCCCACACTCAGACAACGTTTCTCTGACATCATCTAACTTGAAGGGCTTTACTACAGCAGTGATTAATTTCATTTTTAGTTCCTCTTTTCAAAACCTCAACCAAATCTAATACTTGAATACATTAAAAGCCAATTAGATTCTCTCTTAATAGAGCTCTATTATAGCAGTCGAATTTTTCGATAATCCACAAAATAAAGCGGCCCCTAAAAGGGGCCGCCAGGTTTTGAGGCGAAATTTAACAAAAACTTCGCTAGATTGCCTTTTTTCTAAGGTATTACTTCGTGAATTCCGGATAGGCATCCAATCCACAGTCCGTAACATCGAGCCCTTTGCTCTCTTCTTCATCACTGACGCGAATGCCCATAGTGGCTTTTATAATACTCCATACTATTAACGAAGCTGCAAAAACCCATCCAAAAATGACTACGATTCCAAGTATCTGAGACCCTAGGCTAGCGTCACTATTGCTCAGACACACAGCAAGCAATCCCCAGATTCCGGCAGTACCGTGAACAGATATGGCGCCCACTGGATCGTCAATCTTATTTTTGTCTAAAAACACTATCGACAAGACCACAATTATTCCACCAATTCCGCCAATGATGGTTGCCAATAGAGGAGTTGGAGTAAGAGGCTCCGCAGTAATCGAGACCAATCCTGCCAAAGCACCATTTAATGCCATGGTTAGGTCTGCTTTCTTAAACATTATCTGAGATGTTATCAATGCCAGTATACAGCCGCCTGCTGCTGCTGCATTGGTATTGACGAAAATCAAAGATACAGCATTAGATTCCGCAACGTCAGAGACCACTAATTCTGACCCACCATTGAACCCGAACCAGCCGAACCACAGCAGGAATGTCCCTAATGTAGCGAGCGGTAAATTGGCTCCTGGGATTGCATTAACTTGTCCGTTAGGGCCATATTTTCCTTTTCTTGCCCCTAGGAGCAAGACCCCAGCTAGAGCTGCAGTCGCACCGGCCATGTGTACTACTCCCGACCCGGCAAAATCCAAAAATCCTTTCTGATCAAGGAAACCGCCGCCCCATTTCCAGTAGCCTTCTATGGGATAAATAAAGCCGGTCATGAATACTGCAAAAAGCAGAAATGACCAAAGCTTCATTCGCTCAGCAACTGCTCCAGATACTATAGACATTGCTGCTGCAACGAACACCGCCTGAAAGAAGAAATCTGACAGACCCGAATAATAAATATCACCTTCGCTAGCGATTACAGCCGCTGCCTCATTATCACCACCGCCTAAGATTGATGGCAAACCTGGAATCAAGGCGTTTAACCCCTCTCCCGGGTACATCAATGAATACCCACACAATAGGTACATAGTGCAAGCAACGGAGTAAAGAACAATATTTTTCGTTAAAATTTCAGCAGTGTTTTTTGACCTCACTAAACCTGCTTCTAGCATCGCAAAGCCGCATGCCATTAACATTACAAACGCCCCCATCACCAAAAAATAAAAGGTGTCTAGGGCGTATTTCAACTCTATGACGGATTCCACTTTATATATCCTCCTGATTTCTCTCTAAATTTTAAAGTGCGGCTGGGCCTGTTTCCCCAGTGCGTATTCTGATGACTTCCGTTAAATCGCTCACAAATACTTTGCCATCTCCTATCTCTCCTGTGGCACAGGTTGCTTTTATTACTTCGATAACATTCGAGACAACATCATCATCCACTGCCACTTCTACTTTTGATTTCGGTAGAAAATCCACCTGGTATTCTGATCCTCTGTAAAGCTCTGTATGCCCCTTTTGACGCCCGAACCCCTTCACTTCCGTAACGGTTAAGCCCTTCACGCCTATTTCGGAGAGAGTTTCCCTAAGATCATCTAATTTAAATGGTTTAATAACCGCAGTTATAATTTTCATTCATACACCTCTGTAATAAACATTCAAATTCTCCTAAGATAAATTTCGCATCTATGGGTCATCAGCTCGTGCTTCGGAATACCAAAATCACGCGACCCGTACTGAGGTCGAAGCATTAGTCGTGCCAAATCATGAAATCTCGGTTAAATTGGTTTTGAAACAGTTTTCTGGCACACTATTTCCGTCTTGATTTTTTTGACCCTTTTAACTGCACCGTCGCCGTTCGTCTTTCCAAGACTGCCGCACAGTTTTAGGGCACACTTTACTTTCTAAACACATTTACCGGAGGCCGGCGTGTCATTTAATTTAAACAATATTGAAAAGCTTGCGTCTGCTATCGCTGCTGCTATCCCCACCCACGACTCTGAACTCAAAGGTGAGATCAAAAAGAATCTAAAGCCAATTTTATCATCTGCCTTAAAGAAAATGGATCTTGTAACCTTAGAAGATTTCGAGTTACAAAAATCAATACTCAAAAAAACACGACAAAAATTAGAGGAACTAGAGAAAAAAATTGCCCACCTCGAAAAAAACAGCTAGCCTTTCAAATGTTTTCTGATAATAGCTAAGTGCAATTGCTTAATAAAATAGTCAGGGACTTATTATGGCAACCTACGCTGTAGGAGATATTCAAGGCTGCCTGGATGAGTTTTTAGAACTTCTTGAACTTATTCAGTTTGATAAAGCAAAAGATAAAATATGGCTTACGGGAGATCTAGTCAACAGAGGCCCCGATTCCCTAGAAACTTTGAGAGAAATTAAAGCCATGGGACAATCGGTCATCTCCGTTTTGGGGAACCACGACCTGTATTTGATAGCTCTTGCCCGCGTTCCTGAGATATTCTCCCGATACAAACATACGCTGCATGATATTTTATCATCTAATGATAAAGAGGAGTTAGTAGATTGGCTTCGCTCATTTCCTCTACTTCACTACGACAAAAAATTAAATTTTGCTCTGGTTCACGCCGGCATTTATCCAACTTGGGACCTAGCTGAGGCACTTACTTACTCAGAGGAAGTTACCAACATGCTAAAAGATGAATCAGAAATAGACAGTTTCCTGAGGGAACTTTACGGTGATAATCCTTTAAAATGGAAACCTACACTTACCGGCATAGAAAGGCTTAGGTTCATAACAAATAGTTTTACTAGAATGAGGTATTGCCACCAAAATCACTCATTAGATTTAAGGGAAAAAAAACACCCTAGACATGCATCTCCAAACTTAGTGCCGTGGTTCGCTGCTCCTTTTAGAAGGAAAACCAAAGTTTCTGTCGTTTTTGGTCACTGGTCGTCCCTCACGCTAAATGATGCGCACAAGAGAGAGCACAGAGTTTTCCCAACCGACACCGGAGCAGTATGGAAAGGCACACTCACGGCTTTAAGAATTGACGACCTAAAATATTTCACTACGATACCAAGGTCGAAAAAGAATTTCTCGGCTAACAACTAATCTTTTTTCTGTGCAGCACCTTAAAAGTCATACCGAATTTATTTTTCAAATCTGGCAAATGTTTTTCCTTTATTTCTGTCTCCCATTCATGGAGATTTAACTTCGGAAAGTAGACGTCCCCTCCCTCTACTGAACCATCAATTTCCGTGAGATAAATCTTATCCGCCAAAGGAATAGACTCTCGATAGATACTCTCCCCTCCAATGATAAAAACCTCTTTGTCACCCTCCAAGGCCTTCAAAGCTTTACGCAGATTGGTGAAACACAAACAGTTGGCATCCACCAAAGTTGCATTACTTGATATTACAACATTCTTTCTTCCGGGAAGCATTCGACCGATAGATTGGTGAGTTTTCCTGCCCATCACTACAGTGTTCCCTAGAGATATCTCCTTAAACCGCCTCAGATCACGAGGCAAGCTCCAGGGTAACATGCCGCCTTTTCCAATTACTCTGTTTTGATCAAACGCTACTATAAGACTTAATAAGTAGGACATAATTCTCTAGGTCTTAGATAGCTACAGGGGCTTTTATCAATGGATGAGGATCGTAGCCTTCCAAAACAAAATCCTCATACTTAAAATCAAAAATGGAATCTACTTCAGATTTGATAGTTATTGTCGGAAGCTCTTTAGGTTTTCTGGTTAGTTGAAGATCCGCCTGTTCAATATGATTCAAATACAGATGGGCATCACCGATACTGTGCACAAAATACCCAGGATTTAAATTGCAAACCTTTGCTATCATCATTGTAAGTAACGAGTATGAGGCGATATTAAATGGGAGCCCTAAGAAAATATCGGCACTCCTTTGATATAATTGGCAAGACAACTTGCCATCTCCCACGTAAAATTGAAATAAGACGTGACAAGGAGCCAATGCCATTTTAGGAATTTCAGCAACGTTCCATGCACTGACAATCAGTCGCCTTGAATCTGGATTCTCTTGAATTTGCTTTACAACCTCACTAATTTGATCAAACTTTGAACCCTCAATTCCAAACCAGGACCTCCATTGCACCCCGTAGACAGGTCCAAGTTCCCCATCCGAATCTGCCCATTCATCCCAAATAGAAACTCCTTTGTCCTTAAGGTAACTGATATTGGAGCTTCCACTTAAAAACCAAAGCAATTCATGTAAAACAGATTTAAAATGTATTTTTTTAGTTGTTACCAAGGGCAGGCCTTGACTCAAGTCAAAGCGCAGCTGATGGCCAAAGCTGCTCAATGTTCCGGTTCCGGTCCTATCGTCTTTTTTTATTCCATTCGTCCTAACGTAACCAAGTAAATTTAAATATTCTTTCATTTCTCTTGTTCGTTTTTTTATTTCATCCTGACGCTAGTTGCTGCCAAATACCAGATAATTATACCCCCTAAAAGCATTGGTATAGACAGTAATTGTCCCATCGTAAACCACTCCCCATTAATATATCCTATATGACTATCGGGAGCTCGAAAAAATTCCACAAAAAATCTGAAGATACTGTAAAGTATCAAGAATGCCGAGGTAGTCATTCCAGCTCGAGGCCGCCTTCTAATCAGAAAATTGAGAAGAGAAAAAATTATGATCCCCTCCAAAAAGGCCTCATAAAGCTGTGACGGATGTCTAGGCAAACCTCCAGACGTGGGGATGGAGAAAACAACCGCCCAGGGCACCCCAGATGGTGTACCCCATAACTCTTGATTAACAAAGTTCGCTAGTCTTCCGAAAAACAGTCCTATCGGTACCGCTGGTACTAGAAAGTCGCTTACCTCAAAAATTGTTCTATTCGTCCGGACGCGTAAAAAAAGTACTGCTATTAAAACACCTATCACTCCTCCATGGAAGGACATACCACCCTTCCAAATCGCAAATATAAGAAATGGATCACGGAAAAAAGACTGCAGGTCATAAAATAAGACATAGCCAATCCTGCCCCCTATGACAGCACCAACAGAGCAGTAGAAGACTAAATCATCAATCGCATTTCGTGGCCAACTAGAAAAATATTTACTAACGTAATAACGAAGATACAACCAACCCAAGCCTATCCCGACCAAGTAGGAAATTCCGTACCAGTGTAGCTTTAATGGTCCAACCTCAAGTGCAACTGGATTAATTTGAGGGAAATCAATCATGGGTAACAGCTAATATCTACTTGATGTTAGTTATCATCGTCACCAAAGAAGCTTTTCTCCAAAGGACTCTTTGTAAAGATCTTCCACTGAATCCCTGGATAAAGAGTGGTTTTGGGTGCCTTTAGAGGCTACCTTAATGGCCCCTAAAACCGAAGATAACCGACCAAGTTTTAATCGGTCAAAGTTATTACATAAACCATAAAGCAGACCGGCACGGTAAGCATCGCCACAACCGGTTGGATCAACAACTTTGACACCTTTAACTGGCGGTATTTCTAGCGAACCTTCTGAAGAATAAATCATAGACCCTCGAGCGCCTTTGGTCACAATATATGCGTCCACAAGTTTGGTTATTTCACTCGAATTCATCTCAGTTTTTTTCTCCATTACCTCAGCTTCATATTCATTCACACTCACCCAATTGGCGAGTTTGATGAGCTGAGAGAGTTCGTCCCCATCGAACATTGGCATTCCCTGCCCAGGATCAAATATAAAAGGTATCTTCAAATCAGCCAATTGCCTCGCATGATTCAGCATTCCCTCTTTACCATCCGGAGAAATAATTCCAATGTCAGCATCTCCCGCGCTTCTCAAGTCGTTTGCATTGGAGAAATCCATGGCTCCAGGGTGAAAGGCGGTGATTTGATTATTATCTGTATCGGTGGTGATGAACGCTTGAGCGGTGTAGGTCGTCGGTACTTCAGTTACGTATTCATTATTCACTTCGAGTTCCGTCATCCATTTTCTATATGGGCCAAAATCTTCTCCTACAGTGCCCACTGGAATCGGCTCTCCACCGATTTTTTTAAAATTGTAGGCAATATTTCCGGCACAACCTCCGAATTCTTTCCGTAGATGAGGCACCAAAAAAGAGACATTCAACATATTTATCTTATCAGGCAATATGTGGTTCCCGAACTTATCTCCAAAAACCATAATATTGTCATACGCAAAAGATCCGCAAATAATCGCTCTCATCCCCTTCACCTTTTTATTTAATCTTGTAGCTATCCTATAATTTTCTAGGAACAAAAACCTCTTTTTTCTCTAAGTCACCTTATGTGAGTCAGAAGCTACCTCAGACTGTATGGCAAACGCCGCGTTGAACTTTGGTTTAAACTAATTAGGGCATTCCATCAAGATATAACATCTTTTAGATATTGCCCAGTGTGACAGTTAGTTTTAGCAATGTCTTCCGGGGTTCCCGTAGCAACGATCCGCCCACCTTTTGCACCCCCTTCCGGACCTAGTTCAATAATCCAATCGGCTGTTTTTACCACATCAAGGTTGTGCTCTATAACCACTACGGTATTACCCTTTTGCTTGAGTCTATGAAGGACACCAAGCAGTTGTTCAATATCGTAGAAGTGCAAACCTGTTGTCGGTTCGTCCAAAATATAGAGTGTCTTACCGGTGGCACGTCGAGATAGCTCTCTCGCCAGTTTCACACGTTGGGCTTCTCCTCCAGAAAGTGTCGTCGCACTCTGCCCGAGCTTCAAATATGACAATCCTACTTCCATTAAAGTAGCGGTTTTCCGACTGATGCTAGGAATAGAAGAAAAAGCTTGATGAGCCTCCTCTATTGTCATGTTTAAAACGTCACTTATGGAAAGCCCTTTGTAGAGTATGTCTAAGGTTTCTCTATTATACCTTGCCCCTTTACAACTATCACACTCAACGTAGATATCTGGAAGAAAGTGCATCTCAACTTTGACTAATCCATCGCCTTGGCACGATTCGCAACGCCCTCCTTTTACATTAAAACTGAACCTCCCGGGTTGATAACCCCTTGACCTAGCTTCTGGAGTAGCAGAAAAAATTTCTCTAATTGGTCCAAAAAGACCCGTGTAAGTAGCGGGATTGGAGCGCGGCGTTCTACCTATCGGACTTTGATCTATATTTACTACTTTGTCTAGATTCTCAAAACCTTCAAATTCATCGAAATCCGCCGATCTAATGGAGGCACCATTTAATTCTCGGGCTGCTATCGCATATAACGTATCATTAATTAGGGTAGACTTCCCCGAACCGGACACCCCCGTGATACAAGTAAATGCCCCAAGGGGGATGTTCAAATCCACTGACCTTAAATTATTACCTTTTGCGCCTAATATGCGGACTGAATTCTCATCGAGCACTGGCTCACGGTCTCCCGGACGGAGTATTTGTCTGGCTCCTGAAAGATACTGACCAGTTAAAGAGTCATTGGAGCGCATAATTTCGTCTGGCGTACCAAAGGCCACAATTTCGCCTCCATTCACACCAGCCCCCTGCCCCATATCAATAACATGATCTGCCGATCTAATAGCCTCCTCGTCATGTTCCACAACGATCACGGTGTTGCCAAGGTCCCTTAACCTGAACAAGGTACTCAAAAGACGCTGGTTATCTCGTTGGTGCAATCCAATCGACGGTTCATCTAAAACATACATAACACCCACCAAACCTGCACCTATCTGACTGGCTAACCGTATTCGTTGCGCTTCTCCGCCAGATAGTGTGCCCGCGCTTCGATCTAAAGTAAGGTAATCTAATCCAATATTTACCATAAACTCTAACCTTTGTCGGATCTCTGCAATTATTTTTACAGCAACTTCGTGATTGGAGTTCAAAATGCAAGGTTCGGAAAAAAAACTTAGAGCTTCGCCTATCGGAAGAGCTGTAATACTGCTTATATTGTGTTCGAAAAAATAAACGTTCCTTGCCGCACGGTTTAACCGACTACCCTCGCACTCCTTACAAGGCTTAGAGCTCATGAACCTTGCTAATTCGTCTTTCACAGGTTGTGAGTCTGATTGTTTATACCTTCGCATCATGCTCGGCATTACTCCTTCGAAACTATGAGACTTTGAATATTTCTTGCCATTTGCCCCTCGATAACTAAACTTTATTTCCTCAGTGCCACTACCAAATAAGATCATCTCCTTGATAGCGCTATCAAGCTCATTAAAACTAGTATCGACAGAAAATTTGTAATGCTTGCTGAGGGATTCGATCAAAAGAAAATAGTAGGAATTTCCTCTGTCCCAACCTCTAATGGCCCCCGACGCAAGACTCAGTTCCGGGTTTTGAACTACTAACTCTTCATCAAAGTAGTGCAGAAAACCAAGACCATCACAGTTTGCGCACGCACCGCTTGGATTGTTGAAAGAGAAAAGCCTCGGCTCTAAATCAGTTAAGCTGTAACCACAAGTCGGGCATGCAAAAAGCGACGAAAAAACTAAATCATCCACTCCTCCGTCTACGCTTTTTACCCCGACAACACCTTCACCCAGATCCAACGCGGTTTCTAGAGATTCTGCCAATCTCAATTCTATACCCTCTCTGACGCTGAATCGGTCGACCACAACGTCTATATTATGCTTCTTCCTCAATGCCAATTTAGGTGGATCATCTAAAACAAAGACTTCTCCATCTACAACCACCCTCGCAAATCCAAGACTGCGTAGTTTTACAAATAGTTGATGATGCTCTCCTTTTTTATCTCTCACTACAGGAGCAAGTAACATCCATTTACTACCTAAATTGAGCGAGAGAATTCTATCCACCATTTCACTAACAGACTGTGCTTTGAGTACAGTGCCATGATCAGGACAACGAGGTTCCCCAATTCTCGAAAAGAGTAGTCTCAAATAATCATATATTTCAGTCACAGTTCCCACAGTGGATCTCGGATTATGCGAGGTCGATTTTTGCTCTATGGATATGGCGGGTGATAGTCCTTCGATAAGGTCAAATTCTGGCTTATTCATCACCGATAGAAATTGTCTCGCGTAAGACGAAAGAGATTCAACATATCGGCGCTGCCCTTCAGCATAAATCGTATCAAAGGCAAGAGATGACTTTCCTGAGCCGGATAATCCAGTAATCACAGTAAGCTCACCTCTAGGAATATCTACATCTATGTTCTTTAAATTATGGGTTCTGACCCCACGTAAACGTATGTTTTCCACATAAGGTTCCTGAAGTTTTTTAAAGCTAAAAATCGCGAGACGCCGACAAACTTAATAGCACCGCATAGTTTAAGGTTTCCTTAAGAAATTGGCGAACTATAATTTCTAATTTTATGAATAAGAGACCCAGGAACTTCCGACTGAGGAAACGACAACAGGCAAAAATCGTATAGATAGTGTCGAGGATAGTGACCTACCATTCAGTTAGTATTCTTAATACCCCGTTATTTAAGTTGATTTAACCAAGCATCTTGTAACATCAGCTGTTGTCGCGTTATCCTCAATACTTAAGCTACTGAGGCGGCGCCAAAAAAACACAAGAAAATGCTGCTTTCATGCACTATTTTCTAATACTTTAAAGTGGGAGGATTTTCGAAATGGCAAGGGGACTGAACAAAGTGATGTTGATAGGAAATCTTGGGAATGACCCTGAAATTCGGCACACTAATAGTGGAATGGCGGTTGCCACCCTCAGCCTAGCCACTGCTGAATCGTGGAAAGATCGAGATTCTGGGGAAACAAGAGATAAAACAGAGTGGCATAGAGTGGTTTTTTTCGGACGCGTGGCCGAAGTTGCGGAGCAATACTTGAAGAAGGGTTCTCAAATATATATCGAAGGCCGGCTTCAGACCCGCAAATGGCAAGATCGGGATGGAAACGATAGATACACTACTGAAATTGTTGGCAACGACATGCAAATGCTTGGGGGAGGCAGAAAAAGCGATACAGATGAAAGCTTTAAGCCCCCCGTGGACACTCATTTAAGCTCTGACAAGCCTCGAGAAGTATCCTCCTCCGGAGGAAGCACTGGTAGCAATACATTTATTGAGGATGATATCCCATTTTAAAATACTAGTCTTCCTAGATAAAAACCCACATAAGTTTTTTATCAGATAATATCCGCCGGATCATGAAGGCCCAGCACGCCTATTCGTTGTAAACATACCATTTTGTGGTATGTTTACAACTTTAAGGAACAGGTCGCCTAATCAAAAAGATATGAGCCAGTTAAGACTTTTAGCGAAACGGCGGTTCGTCCCCCTGTTCGCAACCCAATTTTTCGGAGCTCTAAACGACAATGTTTTTAGATTCGCGATCATTGTGTTTGTGACTTTCAAGATACCAGAATCTACTGCTGTGGATACCAAACCTCTAGTAGCTGTTACTACTGCAATATTCATTTTGCCGTTTTTTCTAATTTCTGGAATAGCGGGACAAATCGCAGACAAGTACGAGAAATCTAGGATTGTTAGGACCCTTAAAAATATAGAAATTATCCTAGCCTTATTAGCCGGTATTGGTTTCTATTTTCAAAGTTTCCCGGCGCTCCTTATTATTTTGTTCCTGATGGGAACCCAATCAACTTTTTTCGGCCCAATAAAATACAGTTTGTTACCTCAACACTTAAATGCAGATGATCTCACGGGAGCCAATGGACTAATACAGGCAGGAACGTACGCTGCCATTATTATAGGTGGTTTTCTCGGCGGTATGATGATAGGAACTTCACAAGAAAAAGATTTAAACCTTTTGATTGCAATGTGTATTATCGCCTGTGCTGGGCGATTTTCCGCTCATTTTATCCCTGGAGCTGCAGCGAATGCGGCTGATCTTAAAATAACACTCAATCCTCTGGTATCGGGATGGAACCTTATCCAAACCAACTTAGTAAGAAATGAGACTGGAACGATAATAATATTAATTTCTCTTTTCTGGTTTATGGGTTCCGCCTACTTCACTCTGATACCAATTTATGGCAAAGAACTCTTAGATGCCACCGCGGCAAACGTAAGTCTCTTGACCTTAGCACTAGCAATTGGGGTAGGAATAGGTTCGGTTATATGCGAAAAAATTTCCCGACAGACTATAGATTTGGGCCTAGTCAGTATCGCGATCACCTTGATTTCAATTGTCTCGATAGAAGTTTATTTGCTGGGAGAAAGGAGTTCAATTACCCAGCAATGTAATACGTTCCCATTTTTCGTCATACAATGCTTCGATCGATTTTTTATCGATATGATTGTACTGGGAGTCGCAGGAGCTCTCTACGTAATCCCCTTATACGCTGCACTACAAAATAGAATAGACAGAACTCATAGAGCTAGGACGATGGCCGCATTAAACATCATGAATGCCTTCTTTATGGTTGTTTCCTCGCTGTTCACTATTGCACTTTTTCATTTTGAAATTGAGACACATTATATATTTGCGTCTGTAGGTATTCTAAACGGCGTTGTGACCCTCTACGCCTCTCTCTACATTCCAGAAATAATCTGGAAAAACAAAAAAGCATCCTATTAGACACCTGTTAGCCTTCAGCTGGACACATGAGGTTTAGCTAGATATTCTTTACTTTTCATCTCCATTAATCTGCTTGAAGTTCTCAGGAAAGCCTTTGCCAGTCTTTTCCCTTTATACAGTTCGTCAGGAAGAGCTGCTGCCAACACCACCAAATTAACCTGTCTATCGTACAGCTCGTCAATCAAATTAATAAACCGCCTAGCGGCATCATCGTCTTCCTGCAGTAAGATTGGGACATTTTCCAAAAAAATAGTGTGGTAAAGATTGCCTAATTTAATATAGTCTTTGGAGGATCGGTTCTCTACACAAAGCTGTTCAAAATCCAACCAAATCTGACCACCAGCCAACCCCTTAACTTCCATTCTCCGTCCAGAGATGAAAATCTCCTTTTCAGACTCCAACTGACCGCCGGCCATTGCTTCAAAGAGCTTAGAAAAAGCTGTCATAGACGACGATTGCTGATTAAGATAATACACAGCAGCACTTTCTAAAGTACGCAACCTATAGTCAGTATCTCCCTTCATTTCCAGAACGAAACTGTATTTTTTTATCAATTCTATCGCAGGCAGAAAACGCTCCCTTTGTAAACCCTGACTGTAAAGAGAATCGGGGCTATCATTGGACGTAGCGACAATTGTGACTCCTTTGAGGAACAAATTTTCGAGCAACCTCGCAAGCAACATAGCGTCAGTAATGTCAGACACTTGGAACTCGTCAAGACAAATCACTCTCACTTTACTTGCCCATTTATCCGCCACCACAGAAAGAGGATC